>JAURMY010000131.1 GCA_030830465.1 Alphaproteobacteria bacterium | reverse complement strand
GAGACAAAAAGCTCGGGGATCGGGGCGGTGTTGTTGTTCACGCTGATAACTCGCATCAAATATTGGGTTTTGAAGGTCTGCCCCCGCAATAAAGGGCGGTGTCCTGCAAGACAACTGCTTTTCGTGCAGTGCGGCTATGCCTGACAGGCAATCGGGAAACAATCCGGCGGCAGCGACACCGGTCGCAAGTCAAGGCCGGAACGGCGGGTTGCCCCGCTGCTTGGCTGTTCACAAACCAAATCCTTTGTGGGAAAGATGGGACGGAATTGAAGGTCCGCGGCCGGGCGAAAAGTGGAAATCTGGATGAGCTTTGCGATCTTTCTGGCCCTGCTCAGCTTTGCGTTTGTCGCCTCGGTCACGCCGGGGCCAAACAACGTGATGTTGATGGCGTCGGGTGCGAATTTCGGGGTGCGGCGGACGGTGCCGCATGTTCTTGGCATCAATCTGGGATTCGCTTTCATGATCGTTCTGGTCGGGCTGGGGCTGTCACAGGTGTTTGACAGGGTGCCGGCACTTTACGACATCCTGAAATGGCTGTCGGTCGCCTATCTGCTGTATCTGGCGTGGAAAATTGCCACCGCAGCAGCGCCGGATGCCCGGGTCAAGACCGGCAAACCGCTGAGCTTTCTGCAAGCGGCGGCGTTTCAGTGGATCAACCCTAAAGGGTGGGTCGCGGCGCTGACGGCGCAAACCGTCTATGCGCCGCAGCATGATCTGGTTTCGGTGCTGCTGGTGGGGCTGGCCTTTATGCTGGTCAATCTGCCGGCGGTGTCACTTTGGGTGCTGCTGGGGCGGGAAATGCGCCGCCTGTTGTCCAATCCCAAGCGCCTGCGCCTGTTCAATTGGACAATGGCGACCCTGTTGGTGGCCTCGCTTTACCCGGTGTTGGTGCCGGTCTGATCGACCGGGATCAATCCTGTGTGGCCAGCCATCTTTCGGCATCCAACGCCGCCATACAGCCCATGCCCGCGCTGGTCACGGCCTGGCGGTAGACGTGATCGGTCAGGTCGCCGGCGGCAAACACACCCGGCACCGAGGTGGCGGTGGACCCGGCCTTGACCTTGACATAGCCGCCGTTGTGCAGTTCCAGCGCGTCCTTCACCAACTCGCTGGCGGGGGCGTGGCCGATGGCGACGAACACCCCTTTGCAGGGGATTTCCGTGATTTCCCCCGTTTTCACATGCTTTGCCCGAACGGCCTCAACCCCCAGCGGGCTGTCCGTGCCGACGACTTCGCTCAACTCGTGGAACCACAGGGGTTCGATCTTGGGGTTTTTCATCAGCCGGTCGATCAGGATCTTTTCGGCCCTGAGTTCATCGCGGCGGTGGATCAGGGTCACCTTGCTGGCGAAATTGGTCAGAAACAGCGCCTCTTCAACGGCCGTATTGCCGCCGCCGATCACCACGATTTCCTGTCCACGGTAAAAGAACCCGTCGCAGGTGGCGCAGGCCGATACGCCAAAGCCCTTGAATTTGTCTTCCGAAGGCAGGCCCAGCCATTTGGCCCGCGCGCCCGTCGCCAGAATAAGCGCATCCGCCGTATAGGTGTTGCCGCCATCCGAGGTGGCCTTGAACGGGCGGCTTTCAAGGTCAAGGCTGGCGATATGATCCGAGATGATCTCGGCCCCCATGGCGCGGGCATGGGCCTCCATCCTTACCATCAGTTCCGGGCCCTGAACCTCGGTGTCGCCGGGCCAGTTTTCAACCTCGGTGGTTGTGGTCAGCTGGCCGCCGGGTTCAATGCCTTGAATAAGCAGCGGGTTCAGCATTGCGCGCGCGGCGTAAACAGCGGCGGTATAGCCGGCAGGGCCGGAGCCGATGATCAACAGGCGGGTGTGGCGGTTCTGGGTCATGGGGCCTCGCAGCAGAAAAGGTGTTCCGGCCTATATAGGCGGCGGTGCCAGCGGGGAAAAGCAAGGCCGTCAAAACTGTGACAAACTAACCGGGTTTTTTCGACGCTGAGAATTTTGTTGCGCAAAAGCGAAATAATATTGCGCAAATCCTGCGCACAGCGTAATTTGCGCGCGAGCTTGACCAGGATCAAACCATGTCTTCCACCAAACTTGACCCGATTGACCGAAAAATTCTGCGCGAGTTGCAGGATGATGGCCGCATGACCAATGTCGAATTGGCCAAGCGAGTCGGGATTTCGGCACCGCCCTGCCTGCGCCGCGTCCGCACGCTGGAAGAGGCGGGCTACATCAAGGGCTATCATGCCGATGTAAATGCCCGCGAATTGGGGTTTGAAGTGCAGGTCTTTGCCATGGTCGGGCTGCACAGCCAGGCCGAGGTTGATCTGTCCGCCTTTGAGCGTCAGTGCCGCGAATGGCCCCTGGTGCGTGAATGCCATATGCTGAACGGTGAAATAGATTTCATTCTGAAATGCGTTGCGCCCGATTTGTCGTCATTCCAGACATTTCTGACCGAAAAGCTGACTTCGGCGGCCAATGTGGCCAGCGTGAAAACATCACTGGTGATCCGTTGCGCCAAAGATGCGGCCGGGGTGCCGTTTGACGTGATCGAAAAACGGGCGGCCGCCGAACATTGACGACCGCCCGGAGCGGAACACCGTAAAGGCGGGTCTTTTAGCCGACGCGCAAAACCTCGGCTTCGAAACCCTTCAGGATCGGGCGGACGGTCCGGCCAAAGCGGCCCAGATCGCCGTCCAGATGCGGAAACATCAGGCGCAGGTGATGCTGCATTTCCAGCGTCATCACCGACACCCCGAAATTGCCCGGATGATAGCTTTCGGTATCCAGACCGTTGGCCTGAATGATCTGGTGGCTGTCAAACATCAGGTTGTAAAAGGTCAGGGCCTCGGGCGGGCGCACCTGCAGAATGGTGTCGCCGTCCAGCAGATCAATCGCCGGGGCCAATGCCTCGGGCGAGCCGAACAGGGCCTGACAGCTTGGGTGGTTGGACAACACGCGGAAACGCGGCGAAACGATCAGGTCCTGGGCCGGACGCAGGTCGCCCAAAGCGTCAGCCTTGATGCGAATCGGCAACGAATCGGCCTCGCCCTGCATGTTCGGCCCGCCGAACTGGCACGCGCTTTTCCAGCGCAGGGTCATTTCGCCGTTGTCGCGGGTTTTCACCTTGTCGCCGGGGGTCAGATCCTCGATCGAGGTTTGACCCATGGGCGTGGCGATCAGGGTGCCGCGCCCGAAACAGGCGCAGATATCCTCAAGAAAAAACTCAGCCGGGGCGACGTGTTCCTGTTCGACAATGCGCCCGTCGTCCAGCAAGACGGAAATCTCGTACCGGCGCTTGATGCCCTGCGTGACGGAGTCAGGCCGCAGATTGACCGGTGCCATCGGATTGTTGAGGCGGCGCAGATGTGCGGCCTTCAGGGACGCCGATTTGTCCTGCGGCGCTTCGCCTTTCGACGAGGGTATGCCAGCAGAATTGCCACGCCCGAAGACGTTGCCAGTAGTATAAGTCATGCGTTCAGTCCTTTTCGGTCCTGAGTGCACGCCCACATCTACCCACCATAATGTAGATGAACACGGATAAGCCGCCCATGCGGCCCTTCTGATGTCAACAATATAGCGTGAAAAAACCCTATAAGTCAATTGGATAGGGTCATATTGCACGTTTTGGTGACAATGGGCAGACTGACAGGAAACTGTTTCATTTCCGTTAACCCCGAAAGGCTGCAAAAAGGGGATTGTATTGCGCAAAACCAAGGTTTTGTGCATGATGGCCCCACGGTTGGACTTTCGGGAACCAGATCAGCACATGAACCCCCAAAACACGCCCGCAAGCACCTCGTTGATCAGCGTCCAGCGGTTCCATTTCATCTGTGGTTTGCCCCGGTCGGGCGAAAAGGTGCTGGCGGCGCTGTTGAACCAGAATCCGCGATTCTCGGCGGTTTCAGACAGTGCCGCGCAACCGGTTTTTGCCGATCTGGTGACCCGGTTCGCGGATGGTGGCGAGAAAAGCGACCTGCTGGATGACGCGCAGAAAATCGCCCTGTGGCGTTCGGCCATCGGGGCCGTGCACAGCGGGCGGCACCTGCATTCGGTGTTGTTTGAACATAATCCCGACTGGTTGCCCTATATCGATCTTCTGGTGCGGCTTTATCCGCTTAGCCGGTTCTTGATCTGTGTGCGCAATCCGGCGGCCATTGCCAACGCTTATGAATTGCACCGTGAAGGCGGGGAAGACGACGAAAGCCAGGCCGCCGCAATTGCCGATCTGATGGATGAGGACGGCGAAGTCGGCAGTCAGATTGCCGCGCTGCGCGCCGCCTTGTCCAGCCGCCATGCCGAACGGATTCTGGTGATCGACTATGACCGCCTTGCCGATGATCCCGAAGATGTCATGAACGTGGTCTACGACTTTTTGCGCGAACCGGAGTTTGAGCATGACTATGCCGATCTGGGCACGCCCGAGGGCCATGACGTGTCCGGCCCGGTTGAGCGGTCCAATACACCGATGATCCTGAACACGCGCACGATTTTACAGCTGTCCGGGCGGGCTTTCTGGCGCAACCTGAAACGCACCAGCGCCACGATGATGCTGGGGCGCAGCCGCTAGGGCGGGTAAGGCGGGCGAAGGGTCGGCATGTCAACCAACGATTACGATTTCATCATTTGCGGCGCCGGGTCTGCGGGCTGTGTTCTGGCCAACAAGCTGAGCGCTGATCCCTCCTTGACCGTTCTGTTGTTGGAAGCCGGTCCGATGGACCGCAACCTGTCGATCCGTGTTCCGGCACGGGTTGCCAGCGTTTATCGCAATCCCGGTCTGAACTGGAACTACCAATCCGAACCCGAGCCGCACCTGAACGGCCGCCGCATTTTCACGCCGCGCGGCCGGGTTGTCGGCGGGTCCTCTTCGATCAACGCGATGGTCTATATGCGCGGCCATCCGCTGGACTATGACCGCTGGGCTTTGGACTTTGACTTGCCGGACTGGCGTTATGCCGACTGTCTGCCCTATTTCAAAGCGGCAGAGACCAGCGACAGGGGTGGTGACGACTGGCGCGGCGGTTCAGGCCTTTTGTCGGTGACCAAAGGGGCGATGAAGAACCCGTTGTTTGACGCTTTTCTGGCGGCGGGCGAAACCTCGGGGCAGGGGGTTTCGGAGGATCTGAACGGATATCGCCCCGAGGGCCTTTCGAGGTTTGACGCGACTAAGGGAAACGGTCAGCGGTGCAGTGCGGCGACGGCCTATTTGCGGCCCGCGTTGACGCGGCCAAACCTGACCCTTGTCACCGGGGCGCTGGTGCGTCGCTTGCTGGTTGCGCAGGGACGCGCGACCGGGGTGGAATACCGTCACCGGGGCAAATGGCACAGCGTCCGGGCGAATCGCGAAGTGATCCTTGCCGGTGGGGCGATCAATTCGCCGCAGGTGTTGATGCTGTCAGGCATCGGACCGGCGGACCATTTGCGAAGCCATGGGATCAAGGTGCTTCACGATCTGCCCGGTGTCGGACAGAACCTTCAGGATCACGCAACCATTGTAATGCAGGTGGCCTGCAAGCAACCGGTGACGCTGGATTGGCTGAACCGGCCGCACCGCAAGGCGGCGGCGGGGCTTGAATGGCTGTTGCGCAGAACCGGGGCGGCGGCGTCAAATATCTGGGAAGCGGGCGGTCTGGTGCGCGGCAATCGCGATGTGGCTTATCCCAACCTGCAATATCACTTCGCGCCGGTCGGATATACCGAGAACGCGCGCGGTATCCGGCTGGAACAGGCGTTTTCCATGCATGTGGATCAGCTGCGCCCGACCAGTCGCGGTCAGGTCACTTTGAAATCGGCGGACCCGTTTGCCAGCCCGGCCATGCGGTTCAACTATTTGCAAACCGAGCATGACCGGCGGGAACTGATTGAGGGTATCAAGCTGGCCCGCGATCTGTTCCGGCAACAAGCGTTTGATCCTTTTCGCGGGGCCGAATTGCTGCCCGGCGACGCGGTTCAGACCGACGCCGATATTCTGGGCTTTTTGCGCCAGTCTGTGGGGACGGACTACCATCCCTGCGGCACGTGCCGGATGGGCGCGGATGCCGAAGGCGTGGTGGACGGCAGTTGTCGGGTCCACGGGGTGGACGGGTTGCGGGTGGTGGATGCCTCGGTCATGCCGCAGGTGATCAGTGCCAATCTCAATGCGCCGGTGCAGATGATCGCCGCTCGGGCGGCGGATCATATTTTGGGCAGGCCGCAGCGGACGCCCGAAACCGTCCGGTTCCATTTTCAGGCGGACGCCTCCGGGTCAGGCACCACACCGACTGATGAAAAGCTGCGCCAAAGCGGGCAATCTTAAATCGGCCTTCAAACCGACTGTTTTTGCTTTCAGTCTTGTGGTTTTTTGTGTCAGAGTCGGGTGAAAAATCTAAATGCCGGACTGTATCCTCCGGCTTTCGCAGGTGGAAACCGGAACCAGCATGGCCAAAATCACAACGTCAATTTCCCCGCAATCCGACAGTTTTGCCGCCAACCGGGATGCAATGCTGGCGCTTTTGGCGGAGATGACAGTGATTTCCGGCCGCACCCGGCTGGCCTCGGACGGCGCCCGCGACCGGTTCGAAAGCCGGGGCCAGTTGGTGCCGCGTGACCGCGTTGCGCTGCTTTTGGATCCGGGGACAGCGTTCATCGAACTTTCGGCCCTAGCCGGTTATGGTCTGGATCATCCCGATCTGGAAAAATCCGTGCCCGGCGGCGGGGTGACCGCGGGAATCGGCTATGTGTCGGGCATCCGCTGTATGATCAGCGCCTCGGATTCCGGGATCGCCGCCGGCTCGTTACAGCCGATGGGGATCGACAAGCAGTTGCGGGTTCAGGAAATCGCGCTGGAAAACAAGCTGCCTTATGTGCAACTGGTGGAAAGTGCGGGTGCCAATCTGATGGCCTACCGGGTCGAGGATTTCATTCGCGGCGGCAGCCTGTTTCGCAATCTGGCGCGGTTTTCAGCGGCGGGTCTGCCGGTTGTCACCATCACCCACGGCAGTTCGACCGCCGGGGGGGCCTATCAGACCGGGCTGTCGGATTACATCATCATGGTGCGAGGGCGCACGCGGGCGTTTCTGGCCGGGCCGCCCTTGTTGAAGGCCGCAACGGGCGAAATTGCCACCGAAGAAGAACTGGGCGGGGCCGAGATGCACACCGCCATTTCCGGCCTTGGCGATTTTCTGGCCGAGGATGACGCCCATGCCATCGGCATTGCCCGCGACGTGATGGCGAATATCGACTGGGACGACAGGGCCGAGGCGCGCCCGTTTGACCCGCCCGCCTATGACACAGAGGATCTGCTGGGAATCATGCCCATGGATCATGGCAAGCCGGTTGACATGCGCGAGGTGATCGCGCGGTTGGTCGACGGGTCCGATTTTGTGGAGTTTGGCGTCAGATATGGCGGGGCAACGGTTTGCGGCACGGCGAAAATTCACGGCTGGCCCATCGGCATTATCACCAATAACGGCCCGATTGACCCCGCCGGTGCCACCAAAGCCACCCATTTCATTCAGGCCTGTTGTCAGGCGGGAACCCCGCTTTTGTATCTGAACAACACCACCGGGTTCATGGTGGGCCGGATCTATGAGGAGGGCGGTATCATCAAGCACGGCTCAAAGATGATCCAGGCCGTCACCAACGCCACCGTGCCGCAGTTCACCATCTATTGCGGCGCGTCCTTCGGGGCAGGCAATTACGGCATGTGCGG
>JAURMY010000130.1 GCA_030830465.1 Alphaproteobacteria bacterium | reverse complement strand
GCCGTTGCCGCCTGTTCCGCCATCCGGTTGACATGGGCCCGCCACAGGGCCGCCGATCCGGCATCGCCCACCCCCAGCGCCTGTTGATCCCACATCGCGGTCAGCGGGCGGCCTTTCAGCGTTCTGTCAAGCCGAAGCGCTGCCGCGTCGCGCCCCGGCCAGCGGAACCGGCGCAGGCCAAAGACCAGCAAGGCCACCGCCAAAAGACCGACAAGCCCCAATAGCGGCGCAACGGCATCCGTGGGCAGCAGCGCCAGCAGGCGGAACGACAAAACCGCCCAAATCAGAAAAGCAAGCGACCACAAAGGCCAGAACGCGCGGGTGACATGTTCAGCGATCATGCCAAGGCGGGTCAGAAACAGCGGACGCCGCAGCAATTTCATCACGCGCGATTTGCGCATGGATTGGGTCGCCGAAATTTCAATATGCCGCTTGCTGTCGCCCATCAACCGTCCAGAACCAGGGTCGGCGGCAGGCGCATCCTAGGATTGATCCGTCTGCCACGGGGTCAGTCTATCGCGGTTTATCATTTCGTCAAAGCTTGGCCTTGGCCGGATGACAGCAAATTGATCCCCGTTCACCAGAACCTCGGGCACCAGCGGGCGGGCATTGTATTCAGAAGACATCGCCGCGCCATATGCCCCGGCCGAGCGGAAGGCGACCAGTTCGCCCGCCCCGACCGGTGGCATGATCCGTTGCCGCGCGAAAGTGTCGCCGGTTTCACAGACCGGCCCGACAATATCAATCGGCGCGCGCTCCACCCCGACAGCGGGCTGAATGACCGGCACGATGTCATGATGGCTGTCATACATGGCCGGGCGGATCAGATCATTCATGGCCGCATCAAGGATCAGGAAATTGCGCCCCTCGCCTTCTTTCACATAGATCACCGAACTGACCAGCAGACCGGCATTGCCGGAAATCAGCCGCCCCGGTTCAATCTCGATCTCGCAACCCAGATCGCCGACGGTCCGGCGAATCACATCGCCATATTCCAGCGGCAAGGGCGGGGCCGAATTTCCGGCGGCATAGGGAATGCCCAGCCCGCCGCCCAGATCAAGGCGTCGGATGTTGTGGCCATCAGCGCGCAATTGCGCCGTCAGGTCGGCCACCTTCAAAAAGGCGGCTTCAAACGGCGCGAGGTCCGTCAGTTGCGAACCGATGTGGACATCAATCCCGATCACCGCAATGCCCGGCAGACTTGCCGCCTCGGCATAAACCGCGCGGGCTTTGGCAATCGGAATGCCGAACTTGTTTTCCGACTTGCCGGTTGCGATCTTGGCATGGGTTTTCGCGTCCACATCCGGGTTGACCCGAATGGTGATCGGGGCCGTCTTGCCCAGGGCAGAGGCAACGTCGGACAGGGCAAAAAGTTCAGGCTCGCTTTCGACGTTGAACTGGCGGATGCCCCCGTTCAGCGCCATCGCCATTTCCTGGCGGGTCTTGCCAACCCCGGAAAACACGATCCGTTCGCCCGGCACGCCAGCTGCGCGGGCCTTGGCATATTCGCCGCCCGACACCACGTCGATACCTGCGCCCAGATCGCCCATCAGTTTCAGCACCGCCAGATTGCCGTTGGACTTCATCGCATAGCAGATCAGGTGATCCATCCCCGCCAGCGCCTCTTCAAACACCTGATAATGGCGGGTGAAGGTGGCCGTGGAATAGACATAAAACGGCGTGCCGACAGCGGCGGCGATATCAGACAAGGAGACGTCTTCGGCGTGCAGCACGCCATTCTTATAGAGGAAATGATCCATTTATCTCACCGGGCGGGCGCGCAGGAACAAAAACAGGGGCAAGGCGCAGGACACCCCGATCAGATAGGTTGCAGGAATGCAGATCAGCACCCAGTAATCCTTGCGGAAATAGGTTTCCACCAGAATCCAGACATTCAGGGCGATGGCGGTAAAAACCATGTCATAATAAAGACCTGTGGTGGCGCCGTTGGCTGTCCAGGCGGCGAACAGACCGGAAAATCCGGCGCCTGTGTCCTGCATCCACGGCACATAGTAAAGCATCGGAACCAGGGTTCCGAGCACCGTTAACAGCAGGTAAAGCGCGCGCAGACCGGACATGGCCCCTCCCCTAAAGGGCGAGGTGATCTGTCGCCCGTTCCGCCCTTAGCCTATTCCACATGAATATGGAATATCGACCAGATCCAACGGTCATCGGGCATGTCTTTCAACTCCGCCCGGTCAGCGCGGGGAAAGACCACCCAAGTCGGCCCGAAATCGCCAATGCCCAAGGGCTTGCCGTCGCGGCTGGTGGCAACAACAGCGCCTTGCGCGATCATTTCCGAAAGCGGGGCCTCAACCGCGTAGCCGTCCAGTGCCTGAATGGTCACGGTTTCGCCGGTCGCCCGCGCAGCCCCCAGAACATCGGCCAATGTCGGCCCCGAAAAGCTGTGAACATCGCCGCCTTTGGGAAAATCCGCCTTCACGGTGACCTGCGCCAGCGCCGCCAGATCGGTCAGGCTGAAGGCATGGGCTTTGTCAAAATCGACCTCGTGATAGCCGAAAAACTTGTCGGTGCTTTCGTCATACATGCCGCGATTTGCGTCGCCAACCGAGCCGGTCACCGTCAAAACCGTGGCACCGTCGGCAAAGGCACCGGTGGCCAGCACAAGAAACACTGCCGCCGCTTGGAAAACACGGATAAACTGGGTCATTTTGATCTCTCCGGTGTTATGGCGTTTTCACCGCCGTTGTCTGGGTGGTCTTGGCGGGCGGCGTCAGCGGCTCGCCGTCGATTCCACAACCAGACAATAGCACAACCGAGAATAGAACAAGGGGAAATAAGCGGATCATTTCAACACCTCTTTCCAGCGTTGGATTTGCAGGCGCACCTGATCGGGCGCGGTGCCGCCGTAACTCTGCCGACTGTTGACCGAGTTGTGAACCCCCAACACATCAAACACTGCCAAGGTGATGTCGCCATGCACCGATTGCATCTGTGCCAAAGTCAGGTCCGGCAGGTCACAGCCCTGATCCTCGGCCAGTTTGACCAGCGTGCCGGTGACGTGATGGGCGTCCCGGAACGGCATGTTCAGCCTGCGCACCAGCCAGTCGGCCAGATCGGTGGCTGTGGAAAACCCGCTTGCGGCGGCCTTTTCCAGCGCCGGGGCGTTCGGCTTCATATCCCCGACCATGCCGGTCATCGCCGCCAGCGCCAGCATCAGGCTGTCGGCGGCGTCAAACACCTGTTCCTTGTCCTCCTGCATGTCCTTGGAATAGGTCAGCGGCAGCCCCTTCATCACGGTAAACAGCGATACCATCGCCCCCATAATCCGGCCGATCTTGGCGCGGATCAACTCAGCCGCGTCAGGGTTCTTCTTTTGCGGCATGATGCTGGACCCGGTGGTGAAACGGTCGGACAGCGTCACAAACCGGAACTGGGCCGAGGACCAGATCACCAGTTCCTCGGCAAAGCGCGACAGATGCATGGCACAGATCGCCGCCGATGACAGGAATTCCAGTGCGAAATCACGGTCCGCCACCGCGTCCAGCGAATTGGCGGCAGGCCGGTCAAAACCCAGCGCCTTGGCGGTCATGTGCCGGTCGATCGGAAACGAGGTGCCCGCCAGCGCCGCCGCCCCCAAGGGGCTTTCGTTCATCCGCGCCCGCGCGTCCCGCATCCGGCCCAGATCGCGGCCCAGCATTTCGACATAGGCCATCATGTGATGCCCCCATGTCACCGGCTGGGCGGTTTGCAAATGGGTGAAACCCGGCATCACCAGATCGGCCCCCGCCTCGGCCTGGGCCAGAAAGGCCCGCATCAGGGCCTCGATCCCCTGCGCGGTGGCGTCCAGTTGATCGCGCACCCACAATTTGAAATCCGTCGCCACCTGATCGTTGCGCGACCGCGCCGTGTGCAGACGCCCGGCCGGTTCCCCGATCAATTCCTTAAGACGGCTTTCCACGTTCATGTGGATGTCTTCCAATGCGGTCGAAAACTGAAACGTGCCTGCGTCAATTTCTGACAATACCGTGAGAAGGCCTTTCCTGATCGCGCTGGCATCGCTATCGGTAAGAATACCCTGTGCCGCCAGCATCGACGCATGTGCGCGCGAGCCTTCGATATCCTGCCGCGCCATGCGCTGGTCAAAGCCGATCGAGGCGTTGATCGCCTCCATGATCGCATCAGGACCCGAGGCGAACCGCCCGCCCCACATTGTGTTGGAAGATTTGCTGTCGGCCATTATCGCGCTTTCGTGCTGGAGACCCGAAATGATCCGAGCCTTGTTCTTTGCCGTTCTATATGCCGTGGCGGCGCTTGGTGCAAACCCTGGCTTTGCCGCGCCGCTGGATGCCGCCGCCCTGAAAGCCCTGCGCGCCGGAGAGATGAAGAAACTGGCCATTGCCGAAACGCCGGTCGCGATGCCCGATGTCCCGGTCACGGATGCGGCTGGGGCCGCGCATGTGCTGAGCGAATACAAAGGCAAATATATTCTGGTGAACTTCTGGGCCACCTGGTGCG
>JAURMY010000129.1 GCA_030830465.1 Alphaproteobacteria bacterium | reverse complement strand
CTTGCCGCGGCTGCTGGAAATCATGGCCCGATTGCGGGACCCGGAAACCGGCTGTCCTTGGGACATCGAACAAACCTTCACCACGATCGCGCCTTTCACGATTGAAGAGGCCTATGAGGTGGCCGATGCCATCGCCCAAAACGATATGCCCGAACTTGAGGCGGAACTGGGCGATCTGCTGTTGCAGGTGGTCTATTACAGCCAGATGGGGGCCGAGGCGGGCCTGTTTGATTTCGCTTCGGTGGTTGATCGGATCGCGGACAAGATGGTGCACCGGCACCCACATGTCTTTGGCGATGAAAGTCGCGACAAATCGGCCAGCCAGCAAACCCGCGACTGGGAAAAGATCAAGGCCGCCGAACGGGCGCAAAAGGGCGAAACCGTGCGTACACTGGACGGCGTGGCGCTGGGCCTGCCGTCGCTGATGCGCGCGGTCAAGCTGCAAAAACGCGCGGCGCGGGTGGGGTTTGACTGGCCCTCGACCGATCAGGTTGTGGACAAGATCGTGGAAGAGGCCCGGGAACTGGTCGAAGCGCGCGATACCCTCAGCCAAGGGGAAATGGAGGAGGAGTTCGGCGATCTGCTGTTTGTGATGGCCAATCTGGCGCGGCACCTGAAAATCGACCCCGAGGCCGCCCTGCGCGGGGCCAATGCCAAATTCACCCGCCGCTTTGAGGGGATCGAGGACGCGCTGGCGGCCGCCGGCAAAACCCCCGCGCAATCGGACCTGGCCGAGATGGATGCGCTTTGGACCCAAATGAAACTGTCCGAGCGGTCATAGCCGACCCAATATCCGACTTGTTTAATCAGGTATTGACTTGACTGAATTAGTCAGGTTTAAAAGCCCCCGACAGAAACACCCAAAGGCACCCACCATGCGCGATTATCTGACCCCCCTTGCCGCTTTCACCATCCTTGTCGCCCAGACCGCTGCCGCGCAGGCGCAAGAGGTCAATGTCTATTCCTACCGGCAGCCGGAACTGATCCAGCCCCTGCTTGACCAATTCACCAAGGAAACCGGTATCGATGTGAATATTGCCTTTCTGAACAAGGGCATGGTCGAACGTCTGGTGGCTGAAGGCAAGCGCAGCCCGGCCGATCTGGTCTTGACCGCGGATATGTCGAGCCTGGCCGCCGTCGTGGATGCCGGCGTGCTGCAACCGGTTCATTCCGAGGTTCTGACCGGCAATATTCCGGCCGGTTTTCGCGACGCTGGCGATCTGTGGTTCGGCGTCACATCCCGTGCGCGCGTGGTTTATGCCTCAAAAGACCGGGTGAAGCCCGGCGAAATCACCACTTACGAGGATCTGGCCGATCCCAAATGGAAGGGCCGTATCTGTATCCGTTCAGGCACGCATCCTTATAATCTGGCCCTGATGTCTGCCTTTATCGCCCATCACGGCGAAGCGGCGACCAAAACCTGGCTGGAAGGGCTGAAGGCCAATCTGGCGCAGAAACCCCAGGGCAATGACCGCTCGCAGGTCAAATCAATCTGGGCCGGGGCCTGCGATATCGCGCTGGGCAACACCTATTACATGGGTGAAATGCTGGCCGACCCCGAACAAAAGGAATGGGCCAATGCGGTCAATATCGTGTTTCCCGTGTTTGAGGGCGGCGGCACCCATATCAATATTTCCGGCATGGCCATGACCAAAGCGGCCCCGCATCAAGATGCCGCCCTGAAACTGATGGAATTTCTATCCTCCTCGGAGGCGCAAACCATCTATGCCGAGGTCAATTACGAATATCCCGTCATTGCCGGCGCGAAAATCAGCGACCGCGTTGCCTCGTGGGGCAGCTTCACCCCGGACAACATTGACCTGACCGGCGTCGCCATCCACCGGGACGCGGCGTTGAAACTGGTCGAAGAAGTGCATTTTGACGACTAGAGCGAAATGCGTGAAGCCTGAAGCACCAAACCCTGCCTGAAATCAAAGATTTCAACGCGTAGGTGATGAAATTTGGTTCAAGTAAAACGCAAAACGCTATAGACCCACGCCGGCGAAGGCGTTTGTGGGAAAAACCGAACCGCAATCCGCCTGTCTTAAAGGCGGGTTGTGGTCACGGCGTTTCAGGGTAGACCCATCCGGTCCTAACCGGCCAAAGGCTGGGCCGTTTCCACCAGTTTGACGAAAAAGCTGGCCCCGACCGGCGAGATTTCATCGTTAAAATCATATTCCGGGTGGTGCAGGCTGGCCCCCGGTCCGCCGCCCAGAAACACATAGGCGCCGGGACGGGCCTCCAGCATGAAGGAAAAATCCTCAGACCCCATGATCGGGTCGATATCATCCGCCACACCGCCGGCCACCTCGCGCGCCACCTTGGCGGCAAAGGCGGTCTGTTTGTCATGATTGACCGTGGCCGGCGCGCCAAAGGTCCATTCAATCTCGGCGGTACAGCCATAGGCGGCGGCGGTATTGCCGCAAATCTCGTTCATCCGCGTCATCACCGTCTCGCGCGAGGATTTTTGCAGCGTGCGAAAGGTTCCGGCCAGTTTGGCCCCGTCCGGGATCACGTTAAAGGCATGGCCCGCCTCCATCACCGTGATGGAAATCACTGTTGTATCAAGGGCATAAAGGCTGCGGGATGAAATCGTCTGAACCGCCTGATAGATCGCGACCATGGCCGGAACCGGGTCCACGGCCTCATGCGGGATCGCGCCGTGCCCGCCTTTGCCTTTGACACGGATGATGAATCCGTCCGCCGCCGCCAGCAAAGGGCCGGGACGGGTCAGGATGTGGCCCTCGGGCATGTTGGGGCCGTTATGGATCCCGTAAACCTCGGAAATTTTGAACCGCTCCATGATGCCTTCCTTGACCATCACATGGGCACCGCCGCCGCCCTCTTCGGCGGGCTGGAAGATCAGCGCGACGCGGCCCTTGAAATTGCGGG
>JAURMY010000128.1 GCA_030830465.1 Alphaproteobacteria bacterium | reverse complement strand
CCTGCGCGACGAAAAAAAGGGCCAGATCTATTACGCGGTGATCGAAAAACCGGGCCGGGCGGCCGCCGACGTGGTGGCTGACACTGTCCAAACCACGATCCGCAATTTTCCCTGGCCGAAATCCATGCGCTGGGGCGCGGGTGAATTGCGCTGGGTGCGCCCTTTGCATTCGATCCTGTGCATTTTATATGACGAGGCCGGGGCGCAGACCGTGCCGCTGACCATAGGCGACATCGCGTCAGGCAATACAACGGCCGGCCACCGTTTCATGGCGCCGGACCGGTTTGCGGTTGCGTCTTTTGACGATTACGTCGCCAAGTTGGCCCGCGCCTGTGTGGTGCTGAACCCCGCGGATCGGGCCGAGCACATCTGGGCCGACGCCCAGACCCGCGCCTTTGCGCTGGGTATGGAAGTGGTTGAGGACAAAGGGCTTTTGTCCGAGGTTGCCGGGCTGGTTGAATGGCCGGTCGTGCTGATGGGTGACATCGCGCCTGATTTTCTGGACCTGCCGCCCGAGGTTTTGCAGACCAGCATGCGCGAGCATCAAAAATTTTTCTCGGTGCGCAATCCGAAAACCGGGCGGATCGAAAAATTCATCACCGTGGCCAACCGCGACACCAGGGATGACGGCGCAACCATTCTGGCGGGCAACCAGAAGGTTCTGTTCGCGCGCCTGTCAGACGCGAAGTTCTTCTGGGAAAACGATCTGCGCGAGGTGAAGGCCAAGGGGCTGGAGGGCATGGCCGCCGGCCTTGCCAACGTCACCTTCCACAACAAGCTGGGCAGCCAGGCCGACCGGATCAATCGGATTGCGGCGCTGGCGCGGGAAATCGCGCCCATGGTTGGCGCGAAACCCGATCTGGCAGCCGAGGCGGCCCGCGTCGCCAAGGCCGATCTGCAAAGCGAAATGGTGGGCGAATTTCCCGAACTGCAAGGCCTGATGGGCATGTACTACGCCCGCGCCGCAGGCCATGACGACGGCGTGCCCGAGGCCTGTGCCGAACACTATTCCCCCCTTGGCCCGAATGACACCGTGCCAGCCGCGCCGGTTTCGGTGGCCGTGGCATTGGCCGACAAGATCGACACCCTGACCGGGTTCTGGGCGATTGACGAGAAACCCACCGGCTCCAAAGACCCCTTCGCCCTGCGCCGCGCGGCGCTGGGGGTCATTCGGTTGATTTTGGGGAATGGAGTTAGGTTTTCGCTTACTAAGATGGTGGATGGGCCATTCCAAGCACACCACTCAAATCTCCAATGGCCATATAAGCTCGAAATACTTAGTCACGAGCAGGATGCAGCAAGACTACTTGGGGTTTCGGTTGAAGAGTTCAATGAAATAAAGGATCAACTGAAGAAACCTGAGCAAAAAGCAAATGAAATAGCACGAATTGAGGCTCTTTTGGATGGAGTAGACTGGTCTAAATTTGAGGGCCCGTCAGATAACCTCCTCGCCTTCCTGCATGACCGCCTTAAGGTCCACCTGCGCGACCAGGGCATCCGGCACGACGTGATTGATGCCTGCCTTGCCATGCCCGGCAATGACGATCTGGTGCAACTGGTCAACCGCGCAACGGCCCTGGCCGACTTCGTGCAAACCGATGATGGCACCAACCTGTTGCAGGGCTTCAAACGCGCCAACAACATCCTGACCGCCGAGGAAAAGAAGGACGGGGTCGCCTATGAAGGCACGCCCGAGGCCCGCTTTGCCGAAGATGCCAGTGAAACCGCCCTGTTCGCCGCACTGGACACCGCCGAAGCGGCCATCGCGCCCGCCCTAAGGGCCGAGGATTTCGCCGCCGCCATGGCCGCCATGGCCGCCTTGCGCGCGCCGATTGACGCGTTTTTCACCGCCGTTCAGGTCAACGCGGAAAACCAGATCGTGCGGCGCAACCGCCTGTGTCTTTTGAACCGCATCCGCGAGGTGATGGCCCGCGTTGCCAAATTCGAGGTGCTGGAAGGCTAAGCCATTCCCCGGCCGGCATTTCCCGCCGGGCCAAATCCGCCGCCAAATGCCGCGCCGCAGCAATTTTGCTTGCCAGTGGCGGCAATCCTTCTATTCTGACCCGGTCAGCGAGGTCAGATGTCCGAATTGCCCCCCATCCAGCGTCTTGGAAAAGACTGCAAGGTTCCCACAGCCGTTTACGGCGCGCGTGCCAGTCGTCTGGCAAGATTGCGCCGCCTGGGCCTGCCGGTGCCGCTGGCCTATGCGGTCTCGGTCAACGCGGTGCGCGGCATTGCGGCGGGACATATGCCGGATATTGCCGCGCTGCTGGGCCAATTTGGCGAACGGGGCATCGTTTCGGTGCGCTCCAGCCCTGCCAACCGCGACTGGGGCGGGCCGCAAACCCTGCTGAACGTGGGTTTGAACGCGGATATTCACGCCAAACTGTGCCACAGGCTGGGCGAAGCGGCGGCAAATGCGCTGTATCACCGGTTCGTTCAGGATTATTCGATCCATGTCGCGCGTCTGGATGCGGATGCGTTTGAACGCTTGGGCCCGCCGACTGGCACCGGCGCCGAAGCGCTGCATATGGCGCTGGCGGTTTATGAAACCGAAATGGACGAACCCTTTCCACAAGATCCGGTGCGCCAGTTGTCACAGGTTCTGCGCTCGATGGCGCGGGCATGGGAGGGCACAAGCGCCCGTATCCTGCGGCAGGCGCGCGGCGCGCCCGAGGATGCGGGCCTGGGTCTGATCGTGCAACGCATGGCATTGGGCCTTGGGGCCGGGGAAAGCGGTGCCGGCATGGTGCAATTCGTGTCGCCCCTGTCGGGCGAATCCGGTGTGCAGGGCCGCTATATGTCACAGGGGCAGGGCCGCGATGCGATCAGCGCCGGGCAAAGCGCGTCTTATATCACCATTGATGAACGCGGTCGGTCGCTGGAAGAAGTCTGTCCAGAGGCCTTCGCTGATCTGAAATCCTATGCTCAGCAAACCCGCAAGGGCTGTCAGGACGCGCTGCAACTTGAGTTTACTGTTGAGGATGGCCGCGCCTGGCTTCTGGATGCAGCCCCCGCCGAACGCACCCCCCGCGCAGCGGTCCGAATCGCCGTGGATCTGGCGAATGAGGGCGCAATCACCCGCGAAATGGCTTTGTTGCGCATTGAACCCTTGTCGATGCAGCAATTGCTGCACCCGCAGACCGATCCCAAGGCCAAACGCGACCGGTTTGCCATTGGTCTGGCCGCCAGTCCCGGTGCCGCTTCGGGGCGGATCGTGTTTACGGCCACGGCGGCGCAGGCCTCGGCGGCGCGTGAGGAACCCTGTATTCTGGTGCGCCATGAAACCAGCCCCGAGGATATTCGCGGCATGCATTCCGCCAAAGGCGTACTGACCGAACGCGGCGGCATGACCAGCCATGCGGCGGTGATTGCCCGTGGCCTTGGCTTGCCCTGCGTCGTGGGGGCTGCGGGTATCCGATTGAATATGCGGGATAAAACCCTGAAAACCAAGGATGGCCGGGTGTTCCGCGAGGGCGATCTGATCACCGTTGACGGCACCAATG
>JAURMY010000127.1 GCA_030830465.1 Alphaproteobacteria bacterium | reverse complement strand
GGACGATTCGCGGCGACTGGGCGGTGGAACTGATCAGTTTCCTGACCCTGGGGATTTTCACCCAGCCTCTGGTCCTGTTTTCCGGCGCGCTGATCGCCAGCCTGATCTGGCCGGCGGGGCAGGGTGTGCTGGCCGATTGGCCGGTGCTTGCACAAATCGCGCTGCTGTTGATCTTTGATGACCTCACCCAATATGGCTGGCACCGCCTGTCCCATAGTCTGCGCTGGCTTTACCGGCTGCACCGGCCGCATCACAACGCGGAATACCTGTCGGTGCGGGTCACCTATCGCAACAACCTGTTTTATTACCTGCTGATGCCGGGGCTTTGGCTGTCGGGCGGGCTGATTTATCTCGGGCTGGGCTGGGTATATGCCGGATATGCGGTGGTGAAAATGACGGTCATCATCGCTGCCCATTCCGAGAAACGCTGGGACCGCAGGCTTTACGACATCAAGGCGCTGGCGCCGGTGATGTGGCTGGTGGAGCGGGTGATATCGACCCCGACCACCCATGCGGCGCATCATGGAAAGCACGCGGATGATCCCGCCACGAATTACAAGGGAAATTATGGCAATATGCTGTTTTTGTGGGATGTTTTGTTTGGAACCGCAAAGATCACCCGCCGCATTCCAATGGCGTTCGGCGTGGAAAACATGCCGCGCACTTCGGTGGCGGAACAATTGTTATGGCCGGTGATCCGGCGCAGGAAGGTCAAGCGGTGATCCGCGCCTCTGTGGTCCGCCGGGCGGTGTTCATCGCCTCTGCCGTCGCCGTGGGCATTGTCGGCGGCGATATCTGGCGCCTGACACGTGCACATATCGGCGGAACCTTCAGCCAGATCCGGAACGGCCCCTGGTACACCAGCCCCGACTATGGTTCTGAAGGGGCCAGCGATGCCATCCGCGCGGAAGTCGCCCGCCGCGGCCTGTTTGCGCTGCGAAAAGAGGAAACGGTTTATTACACCGCAGCGGCGGATCAGGACGGCCAGCCATTGAATGCGCAGTGCGACTATGTGGTGACCGGCGCGCCCCTTGCCGCCCGTTGGTGGAGCCTGACGCTTTATGGCGAGGATGATTTTCTGGTCGACAACCCTTCGCACCGCTACAGCTATGATGCACATTCGGTGGATGCTGCCGCCGACGGCAGCTACCGGATTGCCCTGTCAGGCCAGCCGCAGCCGGCGGGCGATTGGCTGTTCTCGGGCGGACCTGCGGCGGCGGGATTTTCGCTGACCCTGCGGCTTTATAACCCTGCGCCCTCGGTTTATGAGCATCTGGCCACGACGGCGCTGCCGGTGATCACGCGAAAGGCCTGCCGATGAGACGGCTTTGGCTGACAGGTCTTTGGGGGCTGATCGCGGCGGTGGCGTTTGTTGCGCAGTCAGGTCTGGTGCAACATGCCACGCCCTATGTGGTGATGGCGCTGGCCGAGCGGAAAGTGCTGAACGGCGCGCCGCCAAACCGCATCCTTCACGGTGCTGTACCCGATGCGACGGCGCGCAAGGTGGTGCGGCCCAGCCCCGATATGGCCTACAGCCTGTGCGTTTATGATCTGACCGAAGGCCCGGTGCGACTGACCGCCTATTTCCCGCCGGACAACTACTGGTCGGCGGCGGCCTATGGCGCCAACACCGATAATTTCTGGGTTCTGAACGACCTTCAGGCCGGCGGCAGCCCGATTGTGGCCATCCTTGGCACAAAACGGCAACTGGCAGATTTGTCGCCGCAAGCCGGCGTGATTTCAGTCGCCGCACCGTCAAAGCGCGGGGTGATCCTGTTGCGCCATCTGGTCAGCCGGCCGGACATATTGCCGATGATCGAAACGGCGCGGCGTCAGGACCTTTGCGAGGCCATGCGCGAATAGACGGCGCGGAAAGGGCAAGATGCCAACAGTCACTGCGAATGAAATCAAGCTGGAATATCAACTGGAAGGCCCCGGGGACGGGCCGGTTTTGCTGATGGTCATGGGGTTGGCCTCGCAATTGATCGCCTGGCCGCAACCGATGCTGGACGGGTTGCACAGGGCGGGCATTCGCACGCTGCGGTTTGACAACCGCGATGTCGGCCTGTCGCAGAAGATGGATCACCTGCGCGCGCCCAACCTTGTTGTGCAGGCCGTGCTGGCGCCCTTGCGGCTGGCGCCAAAGCCGCCCTATGACCTGATGGATATGGCCGGGGATGCGGTGGCCCTGCTTGATGCGCTTGCTTTGCCGCATGTCCATGTGGCCGGGTTTTCCATGGGCGGGATGATCGCACAGTTGCTGGCGGCGCGTCACCCGGACCGGGTTGCCAGCCTGACGGCGCTCAGCACCTCCACCAACAACCCGCTGCGCCACGGCCCCAGGGCGGATGTGCGCCGGGCCATGCTGACGCCGCAGGCCAGAACCGCCGAGGATTCGACGCTGATTGAGCGCTCAACCGCCTTCATGCGGTTGATCTCGTCGCAGGGTCTGGGCCAGACCGAGGCGAAAATCCGCGCCGAAGTCAGCGCCCAGTTTTACCGTAATCGCTCTGCCGCCGGGCAGTTGCGGCAAATGGCGGCGATCATCGGTACCGGGGACTTCACCCGTCAAAGCCGGCGCATCACGGCCCCGACGCTGGTGATCCACGGCGATGCCGACCCATTGGTCAATGTCGCGGGTGCACGGGCCGTGGCCGCCGCCGTGCCGGGGGCCAAATTGCAGATCATGCCGTCGATAGGCCATGATTTTCCGCCGGACATGCTTGGGCACATCACCACCTTGATGGTGGATCATATCCGTTCAGCGACGTCTAAAACGAAGGGCGTTTTGCCTGGCGCAAATTGCATCACCTAACACGTGGAAATCTTTGATTTCAGGCAGCGTCTGGTGATTCAGGCATAACGCAGTTCGCTCTAATTCTCCCAGATGACATAGGCATCGCCCGGCTCAAACCGCTGGTCGGCGGTTTTATCGACCATGATCGGCGCTTCGATCGTATGGGGGTAAAGCGGCGGTCGGGCGTCGGCCCAATGGGCGTCCAGCAAGGCTTGCAGGCGCGCACGCTCTGCCGGGGCTTTGTCAATCAGGTTCACCTGTTCGGTCGGGTCGCCTGCCAGATCAAACAGCCAGGACTTGCCTTGCAAACCGTTGACCTGAAGTTTCCAGTTCTGCGAGCGCACCACGCGATAGTCGCCGCTGGACCAGAAGATCGCATCGTCTTGGCGGTTCAGGCTGCTAGCACCCTGCAACACAGGGGTCAGATCGCGCCCGTCGATGATCCGGTCCTGCGGCAGGCTGGCCCCGGCCATCGCGGTCAGGGTCGGCATCAGGTCGACATGGGAAACCGGCGTGGCGATCTTCATGCCCGGTGCGATATGTCCCGGCCAGCGCATCACCATCGGCACCCGAATGCCGCCTTCAAACAGGGTGTTTTTCCAGCCGCGATAGGGGGCGTTGATGCCGGGAATGCCGATATAACCCGCGCCGCCATTGTCGCTGGACAACACAATGATCGTGTTTTCCGCCAGCCCGTCGGCGGCCAGTTTGTCCGCGATTGCCCCGACGCTGCGGTCAAGGGCGCGCAGCATCGCGCCGTAAACCCGCTTGCGGTGCGGTTCCAATCCGTCCAGCGCGTCATAATCGGCCTTTGCCGCCTGCAAAGGCGAATGCGCGCCCCAGTGGGCCAGATACAGGAAAAACGGCCGGTTCCGGTTGGCGTCAATCGCCCGCTCAGCCTCGGCGGTGAAATAGTCGGTCAGATAGCCCTCGGGCCGGAACCAGTCGCTGTTGTTGAAACTGACCGCATAGAGCATCGAGGCCCAAAGGAACTTGTCGATCGGATCAAACGGCAGTTTGGCATTGACCACGCCGGGATCATCGGGCGGCAGGTACAGGCCGCTGGCCATCAGCAGGCTTTCGTCAAAACCCTGTGCGTTGGGATTGCTTTTTGCGCCGCGGCCCAGATGCCATTTGCCGATATGAACGGTGTGATAGCCCCGCGCGCGCAGAACCTCGGCGATGGTCACCTCGTCGCCGGGCAGGCCCTGATCGTCAAACACCAGACGGTCCTCGTCTGCCTGCCGGTTAAAGGCGGTTTTGGGCAGTCCGTTGTCCATATTGTTGGCCACCATTGCAACGGCCGGGGCCATGCCATCGGGCAGGGGAGTGAATTCCAATCCGGTGCGGCTGGGATAACGGCCGGTCAACAGGGCGGCGCGCGAAGGCGCACAGGTGGCGGTCCCGGCATAGGTTTGGGTGAACAGCGCCCCTTCGGCGGCCAGGCGGTCGATATTCGGGGTGGCGATCGTGCCGCCGCCAAACAGCGACAGATCGTTGATACCGACATCATCAAGCAGAATGAACACGATATTGGGTTTGTCGTTCGGCTGATCCGGTCCGGTTTGCCACATAACCTCGCGATGCGCGGCGACCGGACGATGGGATTTCTTGCCGACCACATAAAGCAGAATTTCCTCGCGCAGCAAAAAGGCACCGCCGCCCGCAGCCAGCAGCAGCGCGACCAGCGCCAGCAGGATCTTCTTCCACATCATGTGTTCCTTTTGTCAGGCGTTTCCATGGTGGCGCTGCGCTTGGCGCGGGCGGTCATGGCGGTGATCAGGGCGGTGATTTCGTCAGGCTTGTCTTCTTGCAGGAAATGTCCGGCCCCGCGGATGGTCGTATGGGGCTGGTCCGCGGCACCCGGCACGCGGGCCTGAAAAATCCGGTCGCCGCCGCGGGTGATCGGGTCGCGGCTGCTGAAGGCGGTCAGGAAGGGTTTGTCAAACCGCTCCAATACTTTCCAGGCGGCTTTACACTCGGACACTGAGGCATGCCGGTCCGTCATCGGCACAAGGGCCGGAAATTGCCGCGCACCGGCCAGGTAACGCCGGTTCGGAAAGGGCGCGTCATAGGCGCGTTTCTCTGATTCTGTCAGGCCGGTTGCGGTGCCTTTGCCGATCAGCCAGCCGATTGGCAGCACCGGCGAATACTGGCTGAAGGCCAGCCACAGCTTGAAGGCCAGCGGCACCGTTCCACCCCCTGTCGGCAGGCCGGTATTGGCGGCAATCACCCCGGCAAACCGTTCCGGATACCGCGCCACCAGCCGAAGCCCGATCAAGCCGCCCCAATCCTGACAAAACAGCGTGATGTCGCGCAGATCAAGACCGGTCAGCCAATCCGACATCCAGTCGACATGGCGTTCAAAGGTGTAATCCCGCCGCCGCGCCGGTTTGTCGGATTTGCCAAAGCCGATCAGATCGGGGGCCAGAACCCGGTGCCCCGCCGCCGTCAGGCCCGGTATGATATGGCGGTAAAGATAGGACCACGAGGGTTCGCCATGCAGCAACAGAACCGTGCGCCCGTCGCGCGGGCCCTGGTCGACATAATGCAGACGCAGGGGCGGACAACCGGTGGCCGTGACCGTCTGATACTGCGGTTCAAACGGGTAATCGGCCAGGCCGGCAAAGCGTTCATCGGGTGTTCGCAGAACGTCCATGTCTTCCCCTTTGCCGCGACTGACGGGTCTGTGGCCATGCGAACCATGCTACAGCGCAAAGGGGCCGTCAACAGAGCTGATTTCCGCCGCGCCGGAATTGCCTTGGTTTAGATCGCTGAATTCGCTTGAAAATATCTACCCCTTGGGTGTGTAATGCCGCCAAAGCCCCTTGCCAGTCAGGAGTCGCGAATGAAATGGTTGACCATTGTGGTGGTGATCCTGGCCGTGCTTGGGCTGGTGGTGTGGAAAGGTCTGCCGCGCGCGCTGACCGCCATGGGCCTGCATCCGCATTTTGACGCCCCGCCGATCCATGTGCCCGGAAAGCGGGCGCTGGTCATCACCACCAGTCACGCCACACTGGGTGAAGGCGGGCGTGCCACCGGGGTTTTCGGTTCAGAAATGTCGGTGCCTTATTACGCATTTCTGGATGCCGGTATGGCGGTCGATATCGCCAGTATCAAGGGCGGCGCCATTCCGGTTGAACCCTGGTCGATGGGCTGGCCGCTGGCGACCGATGCCGACCGGCGCTTCAACAATGACAGCGTGGCACAGGCCAAGCTTGCCCATTCGATACCGGTGTCGATGATTTCGGCCGGGGATTACGACCTGATCTATATGGCGGGCGGCTGGGGCGCGGCCTATGATCTGGGACAATCCCAGGACCTGGGGGCGCTGATCACCCGGGCCAATGCGCAGGGCGTGATTTTAGGGTCGGTCTGCCACGGGGCGCTGGGCTTTTTGCAGGCGAAAAACCCGGACGGCACGCCGTTTTTAGTCGGACGGCATGTCACCGGCGTGACCGACAAACAGGTCAAAGAACTGGGTATTTCGATGACGCCTTTGCATCCCGAACGGGAAATGCGCGCGGCACAGGCAGATGTTGAAGGGGCCACGGCTTCTCGCGATGTCTTTGCCACCTTGGTGGTGGTGGATGGCAATCTTGTGACCGGCCAGAACCAGAACAGCGGTGCTGAGACCGCCTATCGCATGATGCAGGCGCTTGCGGCCCGATAACCCCGCCCACCCTTGACCGGAGACAGTCGTGACACTGAAAAAGGCCCTGTTTCATGCGCTGACCGGCCTTTTGCCGATCTGCACCCCGGCCGCGATGGCGCAGCAGGCTGAGCCCGCCGCGCATCCGAATATCCTTGTCGTCGTGGTGGATGACGCGGCCTATATGGATTTCGGCGCTTATGGCGGCGAGGCAAGCACGCCGAACATAGACGCGCTGGCGGCGCGCGGGGTCAAGCTGTCGCGCTATATCACCTCGCCGCAATGCGCGCCGTCGCGGGCGATGTTGCTGACCGGGGCCGACAGCCACGCGGTCGGGGTCGGCACCATCACCGAGGTTGTGACGGACGAATTGCGCAAGCATACCGGCTATCAAATGCGGTTCGCGCCGGAAACCATCACTTTGGCCGACAGGTTGCACAGCGCCGGGTACCAGACCTTTGCCACAGGCAAATGGGGCATCGGCGATCCGGGGTCGAGCCTGCCGCCGCATTTCGGGTTTGATCATT
>JAURMY010000126.1 GCA_030830465.1 Alphaproteobacteria bacterium | reverse complement strand
CAGGGTGGAAAAGGCCGCGGGGGCTGTGGCCGCAGAGTAAGGTCTGGGCCTTGTGTCCGTGACACACCGCTGATTTCAAAAATTCACGGCTGGCGCTTCAAGGCTTGCGCCGCCGCTATCCTGTAAGTAACCTCCCCGCTACCGTGCTGATATCCAATCAGTATTTTTTCGGAGATGACGTATTTGAGCCGCCAAAAGTTTCGCGACCGCAAGTTTTTTCACGGCAAGCGCGCAATCGTCATGTATGAACTGATGGCCAGGGTTTTCGGCAATGCCACCGATTGGCGCTTCATGAATTACGGCTATGCGCCCGAAGGCGAAAAACCCATGGTCGCTTTTGAGGCGGCGGATGAAACCGAGCGGTATTCGGCGCAGCTCTATCATTTCGTGGCGGCACAGGCGGACCTGCTGGGCAAAACCGTGCTGGATGTCGGCAGCGGGCGCGGCGGCGGGGCCAGCCATGTGCACCGCTATCTGAAGCCCGCGAAAACCGTCGGCATGGATCTGGCCGAACATGCGGTCGCGTTTTGCAACCGGGTTTACAAGGACATTATGGGGTTAAGCTATTGCGTTGGCGATGCCATGGCGATGCCGTTCGAGGCTGCCAGTTTCGACGCGGTTCTGAATGTGGAAAGCTCGCATTGTTATCCCGACAAGCAGGCGTTTTTCGCCGAGGTTTTGCGGGTACTTCGGCCGGGTGGCGCGTTTTTGTACACCGATTTCACCCCGGCGGGCGAACGCCCCGATCCCGGCCTGACAGGCGCGGGCTTTGAGGTTCTGGCGCAGACGAACATCACCCATGGGGTCACCCGCGCGCTGGAACTGGACAATAACCGGCGCGAGGATCAGATCCACAAGCGGGTGCCGTTCGGGCTGCGCTGGTTTTTCTCGCTATGGGCGGGAACCGAGAAATCCTGGATTTACAAAGACTTCCACGATGGTCGCCGGGACTATGTGGTGTTCCACGCGGTGAAGCCGGACTAAGGTTACATCCACAGGGCATGCAGATAGGGCATTGCCGTGGCCATGATGATGCCGGCGCACAGGCCGAACAAAAAGCGGTGAAATCCCTTGTCCAGCAGGGGCACCACCCAGGCCAGTAGCGCGCAAACCGCGCCGAAATATCCGATCGTGAAGAAATCCAAGGCCTGCCCTGTTCATTGCGGCTGTTTTGGCAAGATTACCATCCGCCGGGTGGATTTCAAGCAGCGCCGCCGGTGCCTAATATGTTTTGCGTATAACCTGAAACAAATTGCATCACCTAACGCGTTGAAATCTTTGATTTCAGACAGCGCTTGGTTAATCAAGTCTAACGCAATTTGGTCTAGGACCAAAGAACTGTCCCCAGAAAGATATATCCGGCCCCGTAAATCGTCTTGATCAATTTGGGGTTCTTCGGGTCTTCGCGCAGTTTCGTGCGCAGCCGGGACACGCGGACATCCATGGCGCGGTCGAAACTTTCACCGGCGGCACCGCCAAGGGTTTCCTGCATATGGGCGCGGGATATCAGGCGGTTCGGGGCCTCAAGGAACAGGCGCAGGACTTCGCCCTCGGCCTGGCTGAACGGGATGATTTCACCGTCCCGCGCGGTCAAGGTGTATTGATCAAACCGCGCAGTCCAGTCGCCGAAAGCGGCACAGTCGCGCTGGCCGGTTTTCGCGGATTTTTCGCGGCGCAGCAGGGCGCGGGCGCGGGCCACCACCTCGGCCGGATCAAAGGGTTTGATGATGTAGTCATCGGCCCCCAGTTCAAGCCCGGTGACCTTGTCCTGAACCTGCGCGCGACCGGAAATGATGATGATCGCCGCCCCGCTTTCCAACGCCAGCCGGTGCACCAGTGCAAGGCCGTCCCTGTCGGGCAGGCCAAGATCAACAAGGCACAGTTGCGGCGTAAGGCCCGGCAGGGCGGCCTCAAATTCGGTGGCGCGGGCAAAGCTGGCGGTGCGGAATCCGGCCTCGGACAGGGCTTGGGACAGCATCAGCCGGATCTGCGGCTCATCATCCAGAATGGCGACCATCGGCCCCGCTGCGGTCATGTCTGGCCCCCTTTCGCCAAAAAATCACTCAGCTGGGGCAGGGTAAATGGTTTGCCGATCAGGGGGTATTCCGACCGGGCGGCCTGTCGGGTTTTGTCGCTAGCGGGAAGCGATGTCATCATGAACACCTGGGCTGTGGAATTCTGTCGGGTCAGACTGCGGGCCAGATCCAGCCCGGTGCGGCTGCCGTCAAGGGTGATGTCGGTCAGAACCGTGTCGATGCCGGGGACGGCGGCCAGCGCCTCGGCCTCATCGGCAGAGGTGGCTTCCAGAATCGAATGGCCAAGCTCGCGCAGCATCGCCCGGACCGTCTCGCGGATTTCGCTGTTATCCTCGACCAGCAGGATCAGGCGGGGCCTTGATCGGCTGGCGCCGAATTTCAGCGGCAGGCGCAAGGTCACCCTGGCCCCGCCGGCGGCGCGGTTCGCCAATGTCACCATCCCGCCGGAAAGCTGCGTGAAATCATAGACCATCGACAGGCCAAGGCCCGACCCCTCGTCGTTTCGTTTGGTGGTGTAAAACGGCTCAAGCGCGCGCTTCAACGCATCCGGCGAAAAACCGGGGCCGGTATCGGCAACGGTGATTTCCAGCCAGAGTGTCTCGACGGTTTGGGCGGAAATGTCGATCCGGCCATCGGCCGCGCCGATGGAATCCCGGGCGTTCAGGATCAGGTTCAATAGACTGTCCTGCAACATGCCGGCATCCAGTATGACCGGACGGCTGATCGCCGCCGCGTCCAAGATCAGGGCGATCTGACCGGGCAAGGAAGGATTGGCCAGGGCCAGCACTTCGGCAAAAAGTGCGGTCAGGTCATGGGCCGAGGCATGGACCTCACGCCGCCCAGAGATATTCGACAGCCGGTCCAGCAACACACCGCCCCGATGGGCGGCGGCGCGGGTGGTGGTGATCAGGTCGCGCCCCTCATCGGGCAGGTCCGGCAGTTTGAAAAGCCGCCCCTGAAGCCCCAGAATGATGGTCAGCAAATTGGCGAAATCATGCGCCAGACCGGATGTCAGCTGTGCCGCCAGTTCCCTTTTATGGGTTTGCATCAAGGCGGCGCGGGCCTGTGCCTCGGCGGTGATGTCCATCGTCAGAATGTAAACGCCGGTCACTGACCCGGAAAAATCGCGGCCGGGTGTAAAGGCCGAACGGATGCGCCGCCCGCCTTTGGAATAGGTCCATTCAAAGACCGAAGTCTGGCCCTGATAGGCCTGCACCAGATAGGGTTTGATGGCCAGATAGGCCTCATCCCCCAAAGCGGCGCGGGCGGTCAATCCTTCCACGGCGCTGCCGCGATCCGGCAGAACCGTGTGCAATTTGCCATTGGAATAGGTGTAAACCTCGTCCCGGTTCAGATGGGAAATATGCGCGGGCATCATTTCGGTCGTGGTGCGCGCCAGGGCCACCGCCGCAGTCAGATCGCGTTTGGTATGCTCCAATGCGGCATTGGTCGCGGCCAGTTCCCGGTTGGCGCGGGCCAGGTCTTCGGAATGGCTCAGCAATTGGTCGGACAGTTGGGCCGAGTGCAGCCGCAGCATGGCTTCCTGACGTTTCAACCCGGTGATGTCGGTGTAAACCGTGACCCAACCGCCCTGCGCCAGCGGATTCCCCTCGACCGAAATGGTGCGCCCGTTGGCGCGGGTGCGCTCCATGTAATGCGGCTCAAACGTGCGGGCCTGATCCACGCGCTCTTGCACGAAGGCATCCACATCCTGCACCGGACCATATTCGCCGCGTTCCGCCAGATACCGGATCGTATCGGAAAACCGCGCGCCCCGTGCGGTCAAAGCGGCGGGCAGGTCGAACATTTCGCCGAAACGGCTGTTGCACACGGCCAATTTCAGGTCGTTGTCGTATATCGACAGCGCCTGCTGGATCAGGTTCAGCCCGGCCTGGGTCAGGCCGGATGTGATATCGCGGTTCTCGGACAAGGGCGCCTCCGACTTTATCCGCTATCACTGAAACAGGGGTTTTGGCCAGACCGGCGCAGCGGTAAAAGCTTTGTTACAATTCGATACATTTGGGAAAAATTGGTGTATTAATTGACCTCCACGAAAGACACGTCAAAATCATGTGGGATTCGCCCCGACCGGCGAAGCACGACACGCTGGCGCAGACCGGCGAACGGGAGGAACAGCTTTGACAACACCGATCGCGCCGACAGGCGGTCTGGATACTGTGCCCAAACTGCTGGCGCGCAACGCGAAAACCTATGGCGACAAGCCGGCCTATCGCGAGAAAGAGTTCGGTATCTGGCAAAGCTGGACATGGTCCGAGGTTCAGGACGAGATCACAGCGCTGGCACATGGTCTGTTGGCGCTGGGGCTGAACCCCGGCGACCATGTGGCCGTGATCGGGCGCAACCGCCCGGCGCTTTATTGGTCCATGGTGTCCGCGCAGATGTGCGGCGCGGTGCCGGTGCCGCTTTATCAGGACGCGGTGGCCGAAGAGATGGCCTATGTGCTGGACCATTGCGGCGCGCGGTTCGTTGTGGCCGAGGATCAGGAACAGGTTGATAAGGTGCTGGAAGTTCAGGGCAAATTGCCGGGGCTGGAGCAAATCATTTATTACGACACCCGCGGGATGCGGAAATACGATCACACCACGCTGCACAGCTATCGCGATGTTCAGGCCGACGGGCGCGCGGCCCGGGACAAGCAGGCCGCGGAACTGGCGAAACGCATGGCCGCGCTGAACTATGATTCCACCTGCGTGATGCTTTACACATCCGGAACGACAGGTCGGCCCAAGGGCGTGGTTCTGTCCAACCGCAATATCATCGAAGCCTCGCGCACCTCGTCGGAATTTGATCATCTGAATGTGGGCGACAGCGTTCTGGCCTATTTGCCGATGGCTTGGGTTGGCGATTTCATCTTTTCGGTCGGGCAATGTTATTGGACCGGGTTTTGTGTATCCTGTCCGGAAAGCGAAGCCACCATGCAGGCCGACCTGAAGGAAATCGGGCCAAGCTATTTCTTCGCCCCGCCGCGCTTTTTTGAAAGCCTGCTGACGACGGTGATGATCCGGATGGAGGATGCCAGCAAATCCAAGCAGCGGATGTTCAAATATTTCATGGACCATGCCAAAAAAGTGGGCGGCAAACTGCTGGACGGCAAACCGGTCAGCGCCATGGACCGGATGAAATACCGTCTGGGCGAATTGCTGGTTTACGGCCCGCTGAAAAACCAACTGGGGATGAGCCGCGTTCGCATCGGGTATACGGCGGGCGAGGCGATAGGCCCCGAGATTTTCGATTTCTACCGCTCGATGGGGATCAACCTTAAACAGCTTTACGGCCAGACCGAAGCCTCGGTCTATGTGACGGTTCAGCCCGATGGCGAAGTGCGCGCCGATACGGTTGGCGTTCCCGCCCCGGGCGTTGAAATCAAGATCAGCGACAGCGGCGAGGTTCTGTACCGGTCCGCGGGGACCTTCGTGGAATATTACAAGAACCCCGAAAGCACCGCCTCGACCAAGGACAAGGACGGCTGGGTTGCCACCGGCGATGCGGGCTATTTCGAAGAGGGCACCGGCCATCTGAAGATCATCGACCGCGCCAAGGATGTTGGCAAAATGGCCGACGGCAGCCTGTTTGCCCCGAAATACGTGGAAAACAAGCTGAAATTCTATCCCAACATCCTTGAAGCGGTCCTGTTCGGCGCCAATTCCGACAAATGCGTAGCCTTCATCAACATTGATCTGGCCGCTGTTGGAAACTGGGCCGAGCGCAACAATGTGGGCTATGCCTCGTATCAGGAACTGGCCGGGCACCAGCAGGTGCTGGACATGATCCAAAGCCATGTGGAAGAGGTGAATGCCTCGCTGGCCGATGACCCGACGCTTTATGGTTGTCAGGTCCACCGCTTTCTGGTGCTGCACAAGGAACTGGACCCGGATGACGGCGAAATGACCCGCACCCGCAAGGTGCGCCGCCGGATCGTTGATGAAAAGTACCACGATCTGATCGACGCGCTGAACAAGGGCGACAAGAAAATCTCGACCAAGACCGAGGTCACTTATGAGGACGGGCGCAAAGGGTCGATCTCGGCCACGCTGGAAATCCGCGACGCGAAGGTTTTCGCGAGGAAGGCAATGGCGGCATGAGTTTTGACAGCGCAGAAAGCTTTACCACCGCAGACGGCCGCACCATCGGCGGCGTGGTGATGGAGATGAAACACATCACCCTGCGCTTTGGCGGTGTGGTGGCGATCAAGGACATCAGCTTTG
>JAURMY010000125.1 GCA_030830465.1 Alphaproteobacteria bacterium | reverse complement strand
GCCGTTGCGTGCATTGCGCGCCAGCGATTGGTCCATCAGGGTCATCGAGGCGGCAATCTGACCGGTTTCGCACAACGAAATGGCGTGCTGGGACATCATCCACCAATCATCGCCGTATTGCGGCAATAGGGCGGTCGTATAGGCCAACAACTGTGCTTCACGGCCGGGTTCACCGGAAAACCCGATCAGGCCAAAGACGCTGGTGCACATTTGCGCGACCAGCGCGTCGCGGGGAAATTCGGCCAGATGATCGTGCACCAATGCCCGCGCCTTGGCGGCCTGCCCCGACAGCAGCAGAGTGAAACACGCGACATGCCGGCGCTGGCGAGCGTCAAGACCGACGGCAAGGTCGGCTGCACGGGCGATGGCCCGTCTGGCTTCGGGCATCCGGCTGGCGGTCACCAGGGCACGGGCATGGGCGGCATGGCCAAGGGCAAATCCGGGGTCTGCGGCGACAGCGGCGGCGAAGGCCTGTTCGGCACCGTATTCGGCACCCAAGAACAAGTGCAGCCCCCGGTTGTAGTGGTCAAGCGCCGCATCGGAGGCAACGGAAATCCGGTTGCCGTAGCTGTCCTGATGGGTCATGCGGGGCTCCGGTTTGGGCGAAAGTGCCGGTTTTTCAGGAACTCTAACAAAGGCGCGGGTTGAAATTCAACTCTGATAACCCGGCGGGCCGGGCGCGTCAGGCCTTTGGGTCGCCCGCTGCGGCCCAAGCAAATTGCGCATCGGTTTCGACCGCGCCGGGCCTTTTGCGGCGCAGATCGGAGAGGGCCGTTTCAGAGCTTTGGCCGCGCTCCACCATCAGGCGCAACAGCACCATGCCCGAGCGTCCCTGCCCGCCATAGCAATGGGCCAGCACCGCGCCGCCCCGATCCAGGATCGCGTGGGCCCGGTCTGACACGGTTTTCCAGTCGGCCCCGGCGTCAGGCGCGCCGAAATCTCGGATCGGGAAATGCAGCCAGGGGATTGAGGCCGCAAGCAACAGGCCTTCGAGATCACCCATATTATGCCGCTCCATTTCGCTCTGTTCGGTCATCGAGATCACCAGATCGGGCTGCCAGCGCAGAACGGCGCCAATGTCACGCAAGCCATCGCCGCTGCGACCGGGCAGGGGGCAAATGCCCAGTCTGGCGCCATTGGTCAGCGTGACCGTGTGGATTGCAAGTGCCATTGTCTGTGCTGCCGTCAATTTCCGCGCTATTCGCGCGCCCTCAAGACTCGCCTTTTTGAGCCGCCGGGGCTAGATATGATCGGGTCACCGGATCGAGGCAAGAAAAATGAACGACACGGCACAGCCAAAGACCGCCTATCAGGTTTTGGCCCGCAAATACCGCCCGGCGACCTTTGCCGATCTGATCGGTCAGGACGCCATGGTGCGCACCTTGAAAAATGCGTTCCAGGCGGACCGGATTGCCCATGCGTTCATCATGACCGGGGTGCGCGGGGTTGGAAAAACCACCACGGCGCGGATCATCGCCAAGGGGATGAACTGTGTCGGGCCGGACGGAAAAGGCGGGCCGACCATCGCGCCCTGTGGCCTGTGCGAGCCTTGCATCGCCATTGCCGAGGGGCGGCATGTGGACGTGATGGAGATGGATGCCGCCAGCCGTACCGGCGTGGGGGATATCCGCGAAATCATTGAATCAGTGCATTACCGGGCCGCCTCGGCCCGCTACAAAATCTATATCATCGACGAAGTTCACATGCTGTCGACCAACGCTTTCAACGCCTTGCTCAAGACGCTGGAAGAGCCGCCCGAACATGTGAAATTCATCTTCGCGACGACCGAAATCCGCAAGATTCCGGTGACAGTTCTGTCGCGGTGCCAGCGGTTCGATCTGCGCCGGATGGAGCCGGAAGACACCATTGCCTATCTGAAAAAGCTGGCGGGGCTGGAAAAGATCGAAATCGCCGATGACGCGCTGGCGCTGATCACCCGCGCCGCCGAAGGGTCAATGCGCGATGCGGTTTCGCTGTTGGATCAGGCGATTGCCCATGGTGCGGGCGAGACCAGCGCCGAGCAGGTGCGTGCCATGCTGGGGCTGGCGGACCGGGGCCGGGTGCTGGACCTGTTTGACATGATCCTGCAAGGCGATGCGGCGGGGGCTTTGGCGGAACTGTCCGGGCAATATGCCGACGGGGCCGATCCGATGGCCGTGATCCGCGATCTGGCGGAAATCACCCACTGGACCTCGGTGATCAAGATCACGCCCGAGGCGGCGGATGATCCAACCGTCAGCCCGTCAGAGCGCCAGCGGGGCCGCGAAATGGCGGCGCGCCTGCCGATGCGGGTCTTGTCGCGCATGTGGCAGATGCTGTTGAAAGCGCTGGAAGAGGTGGCACAGGCCCCGAACGCGATGATGGCGGCGGAAATGGCGGTGATCCGGCTGACCCATGTGGCCGACCTGCCGCCGCCCGAGGATCTGGTGCGGCGGTTGCAATCGGGCCCGCCGGAAGCGGGCGGTGCCCGCCCGGCAGCCGCGCCGCAAGGTGGTGGACCGCGCGCCGAAAGGGGTGGCGCTGCGCCGCAGGGGCAAGCGGTTGCAGCGGTCGCCGGTGGCGGAATTGGCGGAACCCTGCCCGCGCCGAATGCGGCGCTGGCGCGCTATGGGCGGTTTGAACAGGTGGTTGACCTGATCCGCGCCAACCGCGATGTCAAACTCCTGGTCGAGGTGGAAGACGGGCTGCGGCTGGTGAAATACGCGCCGGGCCGGATCGAGTTCCAGATGACCGAGCACAGCCCGCGCGATCTGGCGGCGCGTCTGGCGCAAAGACTGCAAAGCTGGACCGGCGCGCGCTGGGCGGTCAGTGTGGTGAATGACGGCGGCGGCCAAACCATTGCCGAGGTGCGCGACGCGCACAGAAACGACCTTCAGGGCCGGGCGCTGGCCCATCCGATGGTCAAGGCGGTGCTGGCGCATTTCCCCAAGGCGGAAATCCGCGATGTCAAAACCGGCTTTGAAGCGCCGGTAGACAATGTCGTACCGATCGACCCCGAGGATGTGGGCGACGACTGGGACCCCTTCGAAGACGACTGAGCGCGCTCAGCTTTTGGGCGCGGCCTGCCAGAATTCCGGCGCCGACTGCCGGGCGCTGACCAAAGCGGTGATCAACCGGTTCAACGGCACATCAATGCCATGCCGCGCCGCGCGGGTGGCGATATAGCCGTTCAGGCTGTCGATCTCGGTCAGGCGTCCGGCCTCAATATCCTGTAACATCGACGGTTTGTGAAAAGTGTGCCCGGCGCAGGCGAAATCGATCAGCTTATGCACCGCGTCCGTGTCAATTCCCACCCCTTCGGCCTTGGAAACCGCAATGGCTTCGTCCGCCAGCGCATGGGCCTGGTCCTGCAAGCCCGGGGTTGCATGAACCAAGCCGGGCGAACCCGATGTCAGCGCGCAAACCCCGTTCAGGGCCACGTTGAAACAAGCCTTTTGCCAGATGCGAACCGCCGGGTTTTCCGTCAGAACCATGTCAAACCCGGCGGCGACAAGATCCTGTGACACCCGGTCAGCCTCGGCCATATTTTCGGGCGTCAGCGGCCCGATCCAGGTCTGGCTGGAGCCGTGCGAGCGGACTTTTCCAGCCGAAAGCAAGGTCGCCGGCAGCATGGTGACGCCATGCAGCACCTTTTGGCTGCCCGTGGTTTCCGCGACCAATGCGCCATTGCCCAGACCGTTTTGCAGGCTGACATAGGTCGTGTCGGCATCCAGTGCGCCCAGAATGCTGCGCAAGGCGGCGGCGGTCTGGTGCGCCTTGGTAAAGACCATCACGACCCGCGAGGGTTTGACGGCGGCGGGTTGTACCGCGTCGGGGCTGCTGATGATGTCGCCCCGGTCCAGTTCCAGCACAAGGCCGTTTTGGGCAATCGCCCGGGCAGTGTCCGCAGACCGGTTGACCAGTTGCACCGAATGGCCTGCCCCGGCCAGAAGCCCGCCAAAAACGCATCCAACCGCGCCGGCACCCAAAATCGTGTAATCATATCTGTCGGTCACGCACGGGCTTCCTTTGTATCGGCACTGGTTTTGCGACTTGATGACATATATAGAAAAGACAATAAATGGCTTTGACACCCCACGGTCTGCCGGATGGCGCCGCGATGCGGTCCCG
>JAURMY010000124.1 GCA_030830465.1 Alphaproteobacteria bacterium | reverse complement strand
CCGGAGTCGGTGCGGCAAAGGTCAGTGTCACGGCCAAAAGGGCTGCGGTCAGAGTTGCTTTCAGTTTCATGGATACCCCCCAGTTGAATTCAATGCCTTGTAACACGGCAAACAGGGTCATGCTAGATGTGGTGGTCGATAATATTTCCATGCGCCCGTGATTGCGGGCAGCCGTTCGTATTTCGCCGGTTGAATTGCCCCAGCACCCGCCCGCTCAGACGGGATGTGCGTGTGCTGTCCCGGTGTCGCCGTGAAACCATCGGGCAGGTGCGGGCCGAAAACGCCGCTGCGGCCTAGGGCACGCGACCGCCCAGTTCCTCGTCGATATAGATCTTCACGATCTCATCAAAAGTGGTTTCCGCGCGAAAACCCAAAGCGGTTGCCCGCACCGGATCAAAGTCGCTGGGCCAAAGGGACACGATCTTGATGATCGCGGGGTCCGGCTGACGTTTGATCAGGGCCACGGCACGGTCCCCGGCCACCCGGCGCAGCGCCGCGATCTGATCGGCCACGGTGCAGGACAGGCCGGGCATGTTCAGCGCCCGCCGGCCATTCAGCAAGGCAGTATCAAGCCCTGCGGCATGGACCATGAAACCGACCGCCGCGCGGGGCGAGGCGTGCCAGTGGCGCACGCTGTCTGAGACCGGCAGCACGGCCTGCGACCCATTCAGCGGCTCGCGGATGATGCCCGAGAAAAAGCTGCTGGCCGCCTTGTTCGCCTTGCCCGGGCGCACACAGACCGTCGGCAGCCGGATCGACACCCCGTCGACATACCCCTTGCGGCTGGCATCGCCCAGCATCAGTTCGCAAATCGACTTTTGCGCCCCGTAACTGGTTTGCGGCGCACTGAGGAACGTGTCGGAAATCTTGTCCGGGAACGGCCCGCCGAACACCGCGATCGACGAGGTAAAGACGACACGCGGCACATAGCTTTGCTTGCTGGCGACATGATGGTGGCGCAGGGCCTCCAGCAGTTCCCACATCGGGTGCATGTTGACGGCCCAGCCTTTGGCATAATCCTGCTCGGCCTCACCGGAAACCACCGAGGCCAGATGAAAGATCACGTCGGGCCGGGCCGCAACGGCGCGCGTCATCGTGCCGGGTTCCGCCACATTGCCCAGTATCTGCTCGCCCGCCGCGCTGGCGGGGGGAAAGGCCATATCCAGCAGGGTTACGGCGATGTCCCTGTCGCCGTTCAGGCCCTGGCCTGCCAGATGATGCGCCAGTTTCTGGCCCAGCATACCGCCACCGCCAAGGATCAGAATGTTCCGCATGTCACGCCCTCGTTAATAATTGCGCCGACGGGTCCGGCCGCCAACCATGTTGCTTGCCGTGGTCATCCGCAGCGACCCACGCATCCGATTGCACGCCCCGCGCATCAGAGTCCCCGCTGTCGCTGCACAGGACGCTAGCTTTTCAAACCGCTTTCGAATAGGCCTGATTTTGGGAATAGTGCTGCCACAGGCGGCGATCGCACCCGCGCCGGGACCTTGATTCGAAGGGATTGTCATGGCCACAGAACGACTTAGCGGCAAACATGCGCTGGTGACCGCCGCCGGGCAAGGGATTGGCCGCGCCTCAGCGCTGGCAATGGCCGAGGCCGGCGCGTCGGTCTTTGCCACCGACATCAATGAAACGGCTTTGGCCGGGCTGAAGCACCGCAATATCGAAACCTTTCGGCTGGATGTGCGTGACGATGCCGAGGTGATCAACGCCATAGCCCGCGCCCGGCCTGACATTCTGTTCAACTGCGCGGGTTTTGTGCATCACGGCTCGGTTCTGGACGCCAGCGACGCCGATTGGGACTTTGCCTTTGATCTGAATGTGCGGTCGATGTTCCGCACGATCCGCGCCGCCCTGCCCGGCATGTTGGACCGGGGCACCGGCTCCATCATCAATATGTCGTCGGCCTGTTCCTCGGTGATCGGCGCGCCAAACCGGTTTGTCTATGGCACCACCAAGGCGGCGGTGATCGGGCTGACAAAATCGGTGGCGGTCGATTACATCAAACAAGGCATCCGCTGTAACTGCATCTGCCCCGGCACCGTCGAAAGCCCCAGTTGGCATGACCGGGTCAAGGCGTTGGGCGAACAGATGGGCAGCTATGACGCGGCCCTGCAGGCCTTTGTGTCGCGCCAGCCGATGGGGCGGGTCGCCTCGCCCGAGGAAATCGCGGCCCTTGTCGTCTATCTGGCCAGCGACGAAAGCGCCTTCACCACAGGCCAGCCCCATATCATCGACGGCGGCTGGTCGGGATAGGAACCCCAACATGACAAAACGCAAACCCGAAACCCTGCGTTCGCGCCTGTGGTTCAACAATCCTGACGATCCGGAAATGACCGCCGTCTATCTGGAGCGGTACCTGAATTACGGCCTGACGCTGGAGGAATTGCGGTCGGGCAACAAGCCGATCATCGGCATCGCGCAAACCGGCAGCGACCTGTCGCCCTGCAACCGTCATCATATCGAACTGTCAAAACGGGTGCGCGACGGGGTGATCGCGATGGGCGGGACGGTGATGGAAATTCCGGTACATCCGATTCAGGAGACCGGCAAACGCCCCACGGCGTCGCTTGATCGCAATCTGGCCTATCTGTCGCTGGTGGAATCCCTTGCCGGCTATCCGATTGACGGTGTTGTGCTGAATATCGGCTGCGACAAGACCACCCCCGCCCTCTTGATGGCGGCCGCGACGGTCAATATCCCCGCAATCGCCCTGTCGGTCGGTCCGATGCTGAACGGCTGGTTCCGGGGTGAGCGGACCGGTTCCGGCACCATCGTCTGG
>JAURMY010000123.1 GCA_030830465.1 Alphaproteobacteria bacterium | reverse complement strand
CGAGGCGCGGATGATCGAGGATTAGCAATACGCTCTAAATCTTCTGTCCCAACAACAGTTTTGGCATATCCCCGGTCAGGCCGGCGGCCTGTCGGATCAGACCGCGCCGCAGCTGCGGCACTGCGTTGACGATGCCAAGGCCAATATCGCGGCCTGCTCGCAGCACCGGATTTTCGTTGGAAAACAGCCGGTTGATCCCGTCCGTCGCCACAGCCATGGTGGCCGTATCAAACCGCCGCCATTGCTGATACCGCTCCAGAACCAGTGCGGTTGCGAAATCCTCGCCCCGGCGATTGGCCAGCACCAGAACCTCGGCCAAGGCGGCAACATCGCGCAGCCCCATGTTCAACCCCTGCCCCGCCAGCGGGTGCATCCCGTGCGCCGCATCCCCGACCAGAACCAGACGCTCGGCCACAAAACGGTCCGCGACGGTCAGTTTCAGAGGATAGGAAAACCGATCCCCTTCCAGCCGGATCGCGCCCAGAAAATCGCCAAAAACCGGGCGCAGTTCGGCCAGATAATCCGCATCCGAAAGCCGGGTGATCAGGGCGGCGCGCGCGGTGGTTTCCGCCCAGACGATGGAACAGCGATTGCCGGGCAGCGGCAGAATGCCAAGCGGACCGGATGGGGTAAAGAACTGATGCGCGACACCGTTATGGGGTTTTTCATGGGCGATGGCACAGACCAGCGCCGTCTGGGCATAGCCCCAGCCCGTGCGCCTGATCCGCGCGCGTTGCGCCGTACCGCTGTCGCGCCCGTCGCAGCCAACCAGCAGACGCGCGCGGCGGGTTTCGCCATTGTCCAGCGTCACCTCTGCGAAAGCGGCCCCGGTGATTTGTGAAACCACCCGGCGACCGGCGATCTGGGTGATGTTCGGCATCTCGGCCACCGCCGCCAGCAGGGCGTTCCGCAAGTAGCGGTCTTCCAGCATATAGCCCATCGGGCCTTCTTCGATCTCGGCATGGTCGAAATGCAAAAACCACGGCGCCGCCCCCTGACCGGGCCTGCCGTCGCTGGCGATGATGTCCAGAATCGGCTGGCTGTCGGCCTTGACCCGGTCCCAGATCCCAAGCGATTTCAGCATCCGCGTCGTCGCCAGCGCCAACGCATAGGCGCGCCCGTCAAAGGCCGGGTCCTTGCGGGTTTCCAGCGGCAGCGCGTCAATCATCGTCACGCTCAGGCCATTTTGTGCCAGCGCCAGCGCCAATGCCGGGCCGTTCAGCCCGCCACCGACAATCAGAATATCGCTTTCAGGTTCCATGCCTTTTCCTACGCCCGTGCAATCGGGATTGTCCATCGGGTTTTCCGCCGCTACCGTCGCGGCACATGTTGAAAGGAGTCGGCGATGTCACAGGAATGGCTGTTTGAAAGCGCAAGCGAACTGGGCCGCGGCATTGCGGCGGGCGAAATTGACCCGGTGCGCCTGACCGAGGTCTATCTGGAAGCCATCGACGGGCACGACCACCGCGACCGGATCTATTCCGCCGTCACCCATGACCGCGCTCTGGCCGAGGCCAAGGCCGCGGCGGGCCGTGCGGCGGCGGGCCAGCGGCGCGGCCTTTTGGACGGTGTGCCGATTTCCTGGAAAGACCTGTTTGACAGCGCCGGAACCGAAACCGCCGCCGGAACCGCCTATTTGAAGGGGCGCATTCCGGCCAAAGATGCGGTGGTGCTGGACAACGCGACCAAGGCCGGGTTGGTCTGTCTTGGCAAAACCCATATGTCGGAACTGGCGTTTTCGGGGCTGGGGTTTAACCCCATCACCCAGACGCCGCCCAATGTGAACGATCCCGACGTGGTGCCCGGCGGGTCCTCGTCCGGGGCAGCAACCTCGGTGGCTTTCGGGCTGGCGGCGGCGGGCATCGGCTCGGACACCGGCGGCTCGGTGCGCATTCCGTCTGCCTGGAACGATCTGGTGGGGTTCAAACCGACGCATGGGGCCCTGTCGCTGGAAGGGGTCGTCCCCCTGGCCGAAACCTTTGACACCGTCGGCCCGTTGTGCCGCACGGTCGAAGACGCGGCACATCTGACGGCCGTCATGGCCGGGACCAAACCTGTGGACCTGACCGGGGCCGATATCAAGGGCCGCCGCTTTCTGATCCTGAACACCGTAGCCATGGATGACCTGCGCGACGAACCGCGCGAAGGCTTTGAACAGGCCGTCGAACAGATCGAGGCCGCGGGCGGCATCGTTGTGCATGGCGAAGTGCCCGAAGTGGCCGAAGCCATGCCGATTTCCGCCTGCCTGTTCGGTGTTGACGCTTATGCCCAATGGCAGGATGTCATTGAAAAGAAACCGGAACTTATGTTCAGCGAGATTCTTGAGCGGTTTCGCGGCGGTGCGGGGTTTAGCGGCATAGACTATGCCAAAGGCTGGATGAAACTGCGCAAACTGCGCGCCGGATATGCCGAAAAGACCGCCGGTTATGATGCGGTTATTCTGCCGACCTCACCGATCTTGCCGCCGAATATCGAAAGACTGGCGGTCGATCACACCTATTATGTCACCGAAAATCTGGCGGCTTTGCGTAACACCAGGATCGGCAACCTGATGGGACTGACGGCGATGAACCTGCCGACCGGCGTGCCGTCAACCGGCATCATGCTGTTGGGCGGCGCCGGTCAGGACGACCGGTTGCTGCGACTGGGTGCGGCGGTCGAGGCGGCGCTGACGGCCTGAGATCAGGCATCAGCAGGCGAACGGGTGCAGCTTGATTTATTATGACATTCTGGCCCTGCTGTCTGCGACTTTCATCGCCCTCAGCGCCATGTTCCTGGCTGAAATCAAGGGCCGTATCGGGGTGTTGCGGCTGGCGCGCTGGCAACTGGCGATGGCCTTTGGGATGACCGGAACCGCCTCTGCCCTGATGGGCGGCTGGCGCGATATAACGGTGTATCAGTTTGAAATGCTGGCGCTCAGTTCATTGTTTGGCATCGCCATCGCCAGCACCACTTATTTCATCACCATTGCCGCGATCGGCCCAAGGTTGACCGCTTTGCTGTTCTCCTTGACCTCGCCCTTTGCCCTGATGTTGGGCTATGTGGCGCTGGGGGAAACCATCAGTTTGACCGAGGGTTTGGGCGTTTTGCTGGTTCTGACGGGGATCATTCTGGCGATTGACCGCAGCAAAACCAAACCGGACGGCAGCCCGAAAGTGCCCCTGTGGGGCATCGCCGCCGGGGTTGTCACCGCCCTGGGACAGGCCCTGGGCGGTCTGTTTGCCCGGCCCGCGATGGAACAAGGGGTGGAGCCCTTTACCGCCATGGCGATCCGCACCGGGTTGGCGGCGCTGTTTTTTCTGGCGCTGATCGTGCTGCCCGCCGCCCGCGCCAGCCGCAATTCAACCGCGCGGGATTACGGCATGGTCGCCATCGCCACGTTTTTTGGCGTTGGGATGGGCATGTCCCTGATGATGGCGGCGCTGACGGGCGGCTCGGTCGGGATCGTTTCAACCCTCTCCTCGATCACCCCGATCATCATTTTACCTTCGTGATGGGTCCGTAGCGGAACACCCCCCGCCGCTATGGCATGGATCGGGGCATTTCTGGCCTTTGTCGGCGCCGGGCTGATCAGCCTGACCTGAAAGGGTTACTCTGCCGGAACCGCGGCAGGGGCCGCGCCCCGGTTTTTGGTGCGGTCATACAGACGGGCGACAATCCGGCTGGCGGTTTTTTCAAACAGGCAGGGGATCAGCGCATGCACCATCGCGGCACCGGCGGCTGCAAGCAATGTCAGCGAAAACCGCGTCGCAAACAGCAGATGCTCGCCATAGGATTCATCTACGGAATGGGGATGGTCCAGAAATACGCGGTTCAGCATGGTCGGGTTCCTTTCGTTCATTGACCCTTTGATAGGACGGAACGGCCTGTGTGTTTGTCTCAATTTTCGGGTTGAGTTTCGGGATTTTTGGGATATTTTCCCAAATATGAGCGATTCTTTGGACATTATAGACCGCGCAATCTTGCGCCAGTTGCAAAAAGATGCCTCGTTAAGCGTGGATGACATCGCCGAACGGGTCGCCCTGTCGCGCAATGCCTGCTGGCGGCGGATCAAACGGATGGAGGAAGACGGCACCCTGACCAAGCGGGTGGCGCTGGTCAATCCCGATGCTGTCGGGCTGGGCCAGATGGTTCTGGTCCTGATCCGCACCAATTCCCACAGTCCGGAATGGTTAAAGCAATTCAAAGCCGCGGTGCAGGCCATGCCCGAAATCACCGGTGCCCACCGGATGAGCGGCGATCTGGATTACGTGTTGCGGGTGCGGGTACAGGACGTGAAAGCCTATGACCGGTTCTATCAACGGCTGATCGCCCGGGTTCCGGTGGCGAATGTGTCCGCCTCTTTCGTGATGGAAGACATAAAGGACACAACCGAATTGCCGGTGTAATTCGACGGTCAAGACGCTGGACCGAAACGAAAAACCACGTTATTGTTTCCGGAAACGGGGCGAATAGACCCTGTGAGATGAGGCAAGATGCAGTTTCCCCAGCGGTTTTCGAACCTGCCTGAATATGCGTTCCCGCGCCTGCGCGCGTTGTTGGCGGAGCACCCTGTCGGTGGTCCGGAAATCGCCATGTCCATCGGCGAGCCGAAACACGCCTTTCCCGATTTCGTCGGCGAAGTGATCGCGGCCCATCTGCACGAATTCGGACAATACCCGCCAAATGACGGCGCGCCCGAACTGTTGGCGGCGATTTCGGGCTGGATCAAGCGGCGCTACGGCGCGACCAAAAATCCCGCGACCGAGATCATGGTTCTGAACGGCACCCGTGAGGGTCTGTTCAATTCCGCCATCGCCCTGTGCCCGGAACTGAAGAACGGAAAACCGGCCAAGGTCTTGATTCCGAACCCTTTTTATCAGGTTTACGCGGTCGCCGCAGCGGCCGTCAAAGCCGAGCCGGTATTTGTGCCCTGCCCCGCCAGTGACGGGTTCCTGCCACGATATGACCGCCTGCCACGCGCGGTTCTGGACCAGACGGCGGTGGTTTATGTCTGCTCGCCCTCAAACCCGCAAGGCGCGATTGCCGGACGGGACTATTGGGCCGATCTGCTTGCACTGGCCGAGAAACATGACTTCATCATCTTCGCCGATGAATGTTATTCGGAGATTTACCGCAACGCCCCGCCGCCCGGCGCTTTGCAGGTGGCCTTGGAGATCGGTGCTGATCCTGAACGGATCGTTGCCTTCCATTCGCTGTCCAAGCGATCAAACCTGCCGGGTCTAAGGTCGGGTTTCGTGGCCGGTGGGCCAAAATCCGTGACCGAAATGAAACGGCTGCGGTCCTATGCGGGCGCGCCCTTGCCCCTGCCGTTGCAAAGGGTCGCGGCGGCCTGCTGGTCGGACGAGGCACATGTGGTTGCCAACCGCACGCTCTATCAGGAAAAATACCGCATCGCGGATCAGATTTTCAGTGATGTGCAGGGCTATATGGCCCCGGAAGCCGGTTTTTTCCTGTGGCTGCCGGTTGAGGATGGCGAGGCGGCCACGATCCGGCTGTGGCGCGAAACCGGGGTCAAGGTCTTACCGGGGGCGTATCTGGCCCGCGATGTGGACGGAATCAATCCGGGACAGGGTTATATCAGGGTCGCAATGGTGGCCGAAAAACAAGAAATGCAGCGGGGATTGCAGGCAATCCGCGACTGTATCTATTAACAAGGGCGGGCAGGCATGGCGTATCAGTCAAGACAACGGAATCCTTTGCTGGAAACCCATATGCAGGAAGCGATCCAGAAGCGCGGAAAAGAGCTTTTGGGCTTTGCCATGCTGGGCCTTGGCGTGCTGGCGATCATGTTGATCGGGTCTTACACCCCGTCCGATCCCAGTTGGCTAAGCGAAACCGACGCGCCGGTGCAGAACCTGCTGGGTAAAACCGGTGCTTCATTGGCCAGTCCGCTTTATGTCACCATCGGCTGGGCCGCCTGGAGCATCGCCATGGTGCCCCTGGTCTGGGGTTTCCGGTTTGTCGCCCATATCGGTGACGACCGGTTTTTCAGCCGGATCATTTTTTCGCCCATCGCGGTGGCCCTGGTGTCGATCTTTGCCTCGACCCATGCGCCGACCGCCGGCTGGGGTCTGAGCTTTGGCCTTGGCGGGTTGTTCGGGGATACCGCGATTGCCGCCATTCTGGAACTTGTCCCGGTTGACCTGGTGTTTGGCATCAAGGCCATCAGCCTGTTGTCAGCCGTGGCCATTGTATTGCTGGGCGGCTTCGTTCTGGGCGTCAATCGCGACGAAGCCGCAAAGGCGACACGGTTTCTGATTGTCGGCGTGGTGCTGACCTATGCCTCCATACTTTCGCTGATGGGCCGCGCCGGTGGCAAAGCGGTTCAGGCCGCACAAGCCGCCCGCGAACGCCGCCACGACAAATCCGCGCCCGCCGCACCACAGGGACAGGTCCGCGCCGCGTCGACCGCCCATCCCGAACCGGCGGGCCAAAAACACCCGGCATTTGCCGCCGTCAAACAGGGCTTTGTGCGCCGCTATCCCAGCGTCACCTCGGTTGAACCGGAACTGGTCTCGGCAAAGGGCCCGGCCCATGACGTGCCGGTACCGCCCGAAGACCGCGTGCGGTCCCGCATCGCCGATGTGATCCGCAGCCGGAAATCCCGGCCCAAGGCCGACGCCCCCCCGTTACGCGCCGAACCGCCGCTGGTGGCCGCCGAGTATGAGGACGATCAGGACGAAGACGATATCAACCTGTTTTCCGAACGCGAACCATTGATCGCACCGAAAACCGATTATATCCCGCCGACCCCGGAAAGCCGCGCCGTGGTGCAACACCGCACCACCAAGCCCTTGAAAACCAGCAAGAAAGCCGCGTCCGAAGCCCAGCCCAAACTGGCCTTTGAAGAAAACATAGCGGAATATGAATGCCCGCCCCTAAGCCTTTTGTCGAATCCGGTCACGATTGAACGGCATTACCTTTCTGATGAGGCGTTGGAAGAAAACGCCCGGATGCTGGAAAGTGTTCTGGATGATTACGGCGTGAAGGGCGAAATCGCCTCGGTCTCGCCCGGCCCAGTCGTCACGATGTATGAACTGGAACCGGCCCCGGGTTTGAAAGCCAGCCGGGTGATCGGCCTGTCCGATGATATTGCCCGGTCAATGTCGGCCCTTTCGGCGCGCGTTTCCACCGTGCCGGGGCGATCGGTCATTGGCATCGAATTGCCGAATGTGCACCGCGAAAAAGTTCTGTTGCGCGAAATTCTGGCCGCCAAGGACTTTGGCGACAGCATGCAAAAACTGCCGCTGGCGCTGGGCAAGAACATCGCCGGTGATCCGGTCGTGGCCAATCTGGCGAAGATGCCGCATCTTTTGATCGCCGGGACCACCGGTTCGGGCAAGTCCGTTGCGATCAACACCATGATCCTAAGCCTGCTTTACAAGCTCAGCCCGGAAGAATGCCGGATGATCATGATTGATCCGAAAATGCTGGAACTGTCGGTTTATGACGGGATCCCGCACCTGCTGTCGCCGGTTGTGACCGATCCGAAAAAGGCGGTTGTCGCCCTGAAATGGGTCGTGGCCGAAATGGAAGAACGGTATCGCAAGATGTCCAAGATGGGCGTGCGCAATATCGAGGGCTATAACGGCCGGGTCAAAGACGCGCTGGCCAAGGGTGAAAACTTCAGCCGCACGGTACAAACCGGATTTGACGACGACACCGGTGATCCGGTGTTTGAGACTGAAGAATTCAAACCGGAATCCATGCCCTTCATCGTGGTTGTGGTGGACGAGATGGCCGACCTGATGATGGTCGCCGGCAAAGAGATTGAGGCCTGTATTCAACGTCTTGCACAGATGGCGCGCGCCTCGGGTATCCATCTGATCATGGCCACTCAGCGCCCATCGGTTGACGTGATCACCGGCACGATCAAGGCCAACTTTCCGACCCGGATTTCGTTCCAGGTGACCAGCAAGATCGACAGCCGCACCATTCTGGGTGAAATGGGTGCCGAACAACTGTTGGGCATGGGGGACATGCTCTATATGGCGGGCGGCGGTAAGATCACCCGTGTGCACGGGCCGTTCGTTTCGGACGAAGAGGTCGAAGAAGTCGTCAACCATCTGAAGTCCTATGGCGCGCCGGAATATGTGTCCGGCGTGGTCGAAGGCCCGGATGACGACAGCGAAAGCGCGATTGATCTGGTTCTGGGACTGGGCGGCAACACCACGGGCGACGATGCGCTTTACGATCAGGCGGTTGCGATTGTGCTGAAAGACCGCAAATGCTCCACCAGTTATATCCAGCGCAAACTGGCAATCGGGTATAACAAGGCCGCGCGACTGGTCGAACAGATGGAAGACGCCAATCTGGTCAGCCCGGCCAACCATGTTGGAAAACGCGAAATTCTGGTGCCCGAAGGGCAGTAAACCGCCGGGCCACCGGAAAATTGCCGCCCGGCCTACCACCATGGCATAAGGCCGCTTATATGGGTGCTATGAACCGACGCAATTTTCTTTTCGGCCCCGTTTTCGCGGCTTTTCTGGCCACCGCTGCGGCGGCAGAAGGGCCGATACCGATTTCGGCAATCTCGGATTACCTGAATGCCATGACCACGGTCAAAGGCGGGTTCACCCAGATCAACCCGGACGGCACGATTTCAACCGGCACGCTTTATATCAAACGGCCCGGGCAGATGCGGTTTGAATATGATCCGCCAGATCCGGCCCTTGTGATGGCGGGCGGCGGGGCAATTGCGATTTTCGACGGCAAATCGAACGAACCCCCGCAGCAATTCCCGCTGAAACGCACGCCATTGTCGGTGATCCTTGAAAAAAATGTGGACCTGTCGCGGGCCAATATGATCACTGGCGTGACCTCGGACGAGAACTCGACCACCGTCACGGCGCAAGACCCGGAAAACCCGGATATCGGGCATATTGACCTGAAATTCACCTCCGACCCGGTGGAGTTGCGGCAGTGGATCGTCACGGATGAAGCCGGCAGCCAGACCACGATTATCCTCGGCACCATGGAAACGGGCCTGACGCTGGGCGCGTCCCTGTTCAGTGTTCAGTTGGAGCAGATGAATCGCAAGACCACGCGCTGACCCGGCGGGCCGAAGATCAAAGCGCGCCGCCTATTTACGGCACATAGCCAACTGTTCCTGATAGACATCGGCGCGCGCGGCAACCTCAGAGGAAATCCGCAACAGCCATTTCTTGCGCCGGTAGGTCTTGCGCGCATAGCCGGAATGGCCGTCGTGATACGCCAGATATTGCGACCGCGCGTCGGCTTTGGAAATGCTCAGTTTTTCGGTGGACTGGTCCATGTACCAGCCCATGAAATCCACCGCATCGCCGAAATTATCCCGCCGCGCATTCAAATTGCGGGTGTCGCGGCGATACCAGTCCCAGGTGCTGTCAATCGCCTGGGCATAGCCGTAGGCCGAGGAATCCCGCCCCATCGGGATCACCCCCAGCGCGAAATCAAGCGGCGTGCGGGCGTCGCCGCGAAACTTGCTTTCCTGATAGATCGTTGCCATTTGCACATGCTCGGGCACGCCCCATTTCTGCTCGACCTTCAGCATTTCCTTGTGCCAGCGCGGACGCTCTGCCGCGATGGCGCAGGCATCATTCATATTGCGCGGCGGCGGCGGAACCGACGGGCCGCAGGACGCCAGAATCAAGATGGAGATCAAAAGGAATGCTGGTTTCATCTGTGCGACGTCTGCCTCGGTTTTGTTTTTCGACAGCCTAGCGCGACCGGCCCCTTATCAAAAGAAAATTCAGCGCGCCGTCTATAATAGAAATGACAATGTAAGCGGCAGGGTCACAACCGACAGAAGGGTCGACATCACCACCAAACCGGCCACTGCATCGGAATCCGCGTCATACTTCTCGGCCAGCAGGTATGATGTAACTGCAACAGGTGTGGATATCTGAAGGACCAGAACCGCGAACGGAATCGGGGCCAACTGGAACCATTGCCCGACCGGCCATGCGATAGCGACAGCCAGTAAAAACTTGAGAAACGCGATGAAACCCGGCCTGACAAAGCCCGACGGGTGCAGCCGCGCCACCGCCACCCCGAGGGTGATCAGCATCAGCGGAATCGCCATCTGACCGATCAGCGACAGCGTGTTTGTCACCCAGTCCGGCGTGGTCCAGCCCATGGTCAGAAACAGCCCGCCCAGCAAAGTCGCGCCCACCATCGGTTCTTTGAAAACCGCCCGCACTGAACCGCCGCCTGACACCAGCCAAACCCCGATCGTAAACGAAAAGACCGCCATTACAGCAAATATTACAACAGCATAGCCAAGGCCGACTTCCCCAAAGGCGAACAGGGCCAGCGGCAGGCCCAGATTGCCCGTATTGCCAAACACGATGGGTGCCAGATAGGTGCGAACCTCAAGCCGCAACAGCTTGACCACGCCCCAACTTACCCCCGCAAGCGCCGCGTAACACAGGCTGGTGGCCAGCACCACTTCGCTTAGGGCGGCAGGGTCTATTCGGGTTTTCATCAGGGCCGTAAAGATCAGACAAGGCACGCTTAGGGTCATCGCCAGGCGGGTGACGAACTGCACCCTGTATTCCCCCCCGGCCTTGACCCAAACGAACCCGATGGCGGCCAGAATGAACACCGGCGCGACAATTTGCAGTACTTCCCCAATAATGGACACGGATTGTTTCCCAAGAATTTTACGTTTCGTTTCTGTCTGGTTATGGACAGGCATTTCATGACGGTTTAGTAACGTTCATGGGGGTTGTAATCAGTCATGTTACACAGAGAAGCAAAATATTCGATTGGTCAGGTCGTCCGGCACCGGAAGTTTCCTTTCCGCGGTGTCATTTTTGACATCGATCCGATATTTGCCAATACCGAGGAATGGTGGCTTGCCATTCCCGAGGAAACCCGCCCGCGCAAGGACCAGCCTTTTTATCACCTGCTGGCAGAGAACGAAAATTCGTACTATGTCGCCTATGTCTCGGAACAGAACCTTCTGAACGACGAAACGGGCGAGCCTGTTGGACATCCCGAAGTTTCGGCGATGTTCGGGATGCTGAACAACGGCAAATATCACGTCGATACCCCGCTGCACTAGCAGCGGTCAGTGGCCAGAAATCAGATTGCACCGGGATTATCCCCCGCGGGGGCTGATCGCATTCAGCGCACGGCCTATGTTTTTGGCGGCAGCTTTTCAACCGGCCCGCCGGCGTCGCGCCAGGCCGTAAACCCGCCTTCAAGATCATAGGCATTTTCAACGCCCATATCCTGCAACGTCTTGACCGTCAGGGCAGACCGCCAGGCGCTGGCACAGAAGAACAGCATCTTTTTGCCTTGGGCAAAGACCGGTTTGTGATAGGGGCTGGACGGGTCCACCCAGAATTCCAGCATACCGCGCGGCGCGTGAACCGCACCCGGAATGCGCCCTTCGCGTTCCAGTTCCCGGATATCGCGGATGTCGACCAGCATCACATCGGGATCGGACCGCATGGCAATCGCCTCGGCGGTGGGAATGATCGTGATATGCGCCCGCGCCGCCGCGACCAGGTCTTTTACCGGTGTGATCGCCATGTTTCCCCCTGTCAGTAGCCCAGCGCGCAACCATCCTTGCGCGGGTCCGATGCGCCTTCCAGCACGCCGTTTTCATAGTCAATCAACACCGCTTGCGCCCCGCCCAACGGGATTTTCGGAATCGTGACCGCATGGCCCAGATCGGTCAATTCCTGACGCACCGCATCGGAATAACCGCGCTCAACCTCCATCGTGCCCTCATAAGAAAAGCTGCGCGGGGAATCGATGGCGATTTGCGGGCTCATGCCGAAATCAACCATATTGGTGACAAACCGCGAATGGCCGGTCGGCTGATAGGCCCCGCCCATCACGCCAAAGGGCATGATCACCCGGCCGTTTTTCTTCAACATGCCGGGAATGATCGTGTGCATGGGCCGCCGGCCGCCGCCAACCTCGTTCGGATGGCCCTCGGTCAGGTTGAACCCGGCACCGCGATTCTGGAAATTGATGCCAAATTTCGATGAGGCAAGGCCCGAGCCAAAGCCGCTGTAGATCGAATAGATCAGCGACACCGCCATCTGATCCTTGTCCACAACGCTGACATAGACCGTATCCTTGTGCACCGATTCCGTCAGGGTAAACGGATTGGCCATGGCCTTTTTTGGATCGATCAAATCGGCCAGTTTGCGCGCTG
>JAURMY010000122.1 GCA_030830465.1 Alphaproteobacteria bacterium | reverse complement strand
GGTCGGGGTATAGCCGCGTGGATGCCGTTGGAACAGCTTGGTCCCCAGCGCCGCTTCCAACATATCGATGCGCCGGATCACCGTAGCGTGGTGGACCCCCAGAAAGGCGGCCGCCGCACTTAGCGTGCCAAGACGCGCCACATGATAGGCGACACGAATGCCGTCCCAATCCTGAAAGGGTTCATTCTGTTCACTCATGCACGTAACCTGTGCACATCTTCATCTTTTGTTCAAGTTTGCAGATGCTATTTTGCGGCAAGACAATTCGGAAGGAGCAACCCATGTCCTCAAACACCCGCAAATACGGCCTATGGGCCCTGAAAATCATTGCCGGTCTGGCCTTTCTGGCCGCCGGTGTCGCGAAATTGTCCGGTGCGCCGATGATGGTCGCCACCTTTGACGCGATCGGGTTCGGCCAGTGGTTCCGCTATCTGACCGGTGCGATTGAAACCGTCTCGGCGGTTCTGCTGTTCGTCCCCGGAGTCCAGGCTTTCGGCGCGCTGCTGCTGGCGGCCACCATGTGCGGCGCAATACTCGCCCATATCCTGGTTCTGGGCGCTGCGACCGGGATCCCCGCACTGGTCCTGCTGGCCATTACCGGCACGATAACATTTGCGTATCGCGGTCAATTGCCTCTGGCTGCCAGAAGCTCAACCGTTTAATTCCGGCCCCATCTTGTCCGCATCCCTGAACCAAACTGGAGAAAAAATGTCCGACGCCCCGAAGGTCACCGCCCTGAAAGACGGCCCTTACAAAATCGAAAACGTCCCCAGCCTGACCCTGTCAAGCGGCAGCGAAGGCGAAGCCAAAGCCACCATGTTCCTGTGCCGCTGCGGCCATTCGGCCAACAAACCCTTCTGCGACGGCAGCCACAAGAAACAAGGATGGACCGAATAATCACGACCTTGAAAACGCCACCGGCCGGGCCGTCCCGGCGGTGGCGTTCCTGTCGCTGACAGCACCGGCCTTTTCATTCAGATACGGCGGGCCAATTCCAGTATTTTCACAGCCGACCGCCAGTTCCGCCCGGTTGCCGCAACCCCAAGCAGACGCTCCAGCCGCGGTGCCAGCAATGACCCACTCAGATAATCCGGCGTGTGAAGGTAAAGGGCGCGCTCGGTCAGAACAAAACGCTCCTTTGGCCCCTTTGCTGCCGCAAGGTCTGTTTCCTTGGCAAGTGACGGCGCGCTCAGAAAGAACAGATGCAGCGCCTTCGGATCGGCCTCGGCCTCCGGAAAGGGGTTGGCCGCCAGGACCGGCGCATAGCTTTTCAGCGGGATCACCACCACCCCGGGCCGAAACCCCTTGGCCGCCAGAACTGCATCGGAAATTGCGTCCTGATCCAGCGCCCCGCGATAGGCTGCATTGCCGCTTTGAATATAGGTGCGGACATCCCGCGCGCCCAATCCGGTCAGGATGGCCGACAGTTCCGCCATCGGCAGGGACCGGTTTCCCCCGACATTGATCCCGCGCAACAGGGCGATTTGTACCGACATGCTTGACCCCCGCATCATCATACACTAACAGGGCGCGAAATCCACGGAAGTTCCAAACTTCCGGTCCCACCTACAGGGATCGCCACCAGTCAGCGCGTTGCGCCCACTGGTGCGTTTGTCGTTTGGGCCGCCGGTTCCCATATGGGGGCAAACCACGGGTCACAGGAAAGGGCCGCAGATGTTTGAAAGTCTCTCAGACCGCCTGTCAGGTGTCTTTGACAAACTGACCAAACAGGGTGCGCTGTCCGAGGCCGATGTCGCAACCGCCCTGCGTGAAGTGCGCGTTGCCCTGCTGGAGGCGGACGTCTCCCTGCCCGTTGCCCGCGATTTCATCAAGGCAATCCAGGACAAGGCAACCGGCCAGTCAGTCACCAAATCGGTGACCCCGGGCCAGCAGGTCGTCAAGATCGTGCATGATGAACTGGTGCATTTTCTGGCCGGCGACGACCTGCATGCCGGTGATCTGAAAATCGACAACCCGCCCGCCGCGATCCTGATGGTCGGCCTGCAGGGCGGGGGCAAAACCACCACCACCGCCAAGCTTGCGAAACGGCTGAGCGAAAAGAACAACAAACGCGTGCTGATGGCCTCGCTTGACGTTTACCGCCCGGCGGCGATGGACCAGCTGGCGGTTCTGGGCCGGCAGATCGGCGTGGACACACTGCCCATCGTCAAGGGCGAGACCCCGGATCAGATCGCCAAACGGGCCAAGCAACAGGCCACCCTGGGCGGCTATGACGTTTACATGCTCGACACGGCCGGCCGCCTGTCGATCGACGACACGCTGATGGCCGAGGTTGAAACCGTCCGCAACCTGACCAAACCGCGCGAAACCCTGCTGGTGGTTGACGGGCTGACCGGCCAGGACGCCGTGCATACCGCCGAAAATTTCGACAATCGCATCGGCATCTCGGGCGTCGTGCTGACCCGGATGGACGGCGACGGTCGCGGCGGTGCGGCCCTGTCAATGCGCGCCGTCACCGGCAAGCCGATCAAATTCGTCGGCCTTGGCGAAAAGATGGATGCGCTGGAAGAATTCCACCCCGAGCGCATCGCG
>JAURMY010000121.1 GCA_030830465.1 Alphaproteobacteria bacterium | reverse complement strand
GGGTTTCAGCTGATCTTTTGCTACAAAGGTTGGGTTGACGTTCTATATGAGGATCAGGGCGACATGATGCGCCTGCATGCGGGTGATTGCGTGATCCAGCCGCCGGAAATCCGCCACCGGGTCTGCCATGCCAGCCCCGATATCGAGGTGATTGAAATCGGGGTTCCCGCCGAACACGTCACCACGATTGATCATGAAATGACCCTGCCCAACGGTCATGGCGATCCGGCGCGGGAATGGCAGGGGCAGAAATTTGTGCATCACCTGAAAGAGGGCGCGAAATGGCAGCCTTTCCGCATTCCGGGATTCACCTGCCGGGACACCGGTATTTGCGACGGCACCAAGGGTGTCGCGGGCATTCAGGTGGTGCGATATGATGGCGGCATTTCCCTGCAAACCGCCCATGATTGCGACATCCATTTCACCTTTGTGATGGAGGGCAGCATGCAATTGCAGGCGGTTGACCATGAACCGGTGATCCTGCGGGCGGGCGATGCCTTTGTGATCCCGCCGGGCATGGGGGTCTGGTACGCGCATTGCTCGGATGATCTTGAATTGCTGGAGGCCAGCTTGCCCGGCGTATTCAAAACCGAAATCAGGGATTAAGGCCGGCCAGCGCCGAAATGATCCCCGTGGTCAGTTTTCTTGTGTCGCCGGCGCGGCGCAGCGCGCGCACCGACATGCCGGTCGCGACCCCGCCCCCGATCGGGGCGACCAGTCGGCCATCTTGCAGGAGCGGCGCAACCAACATCTGATGCCCCATCAGAATGCCCGCACCGTTGCAGGCATCGGCCACCGCCAGCGCAAACAGCGAAAACGACACGGATTCCGGCTTGTCCAGCGCTTGGCAGCCGGTGGCCGCCAGCCAATTCTCCCAATCCTGCGGCCACTGGCTGTCGCGCAGCCAAAGATGCCGCGCCAGATCGGCAGGCTCGGCGATCTGAGCGGCGATTTGCGGCGCGCAAACCGGCAGAATCCGATCCTGCGCCAGCGCCGTGCCGTCGGCGGAGTCGTCAGGATAAAGAAATATGGCGATATCATAGCCCTCGCGCGCCATGTCCGGCGGCTGTTCAAGTGCGGTGATCGACAGGCGCGCCTCGGGAAAGGCGGCGCGCAGGGCGGGCATGCGCGGCGAAAGCCACAACTGCGCAAGGCTTGGCAGCGCCGCAATCCGCACACTGCGGGGGGCCGCGCGGGTGCGCAGACCCTGTGTGGCGGTTGAAAGCGCCAGAAACGCCGCCGTGAATTCCGGCGCCGACCGGCGGCCCAGTTCGTTCAATGTCACCCCCTTGGCGTGACGTGCAAACAGCGGCGCACCGGCCCAGGCCTCAAGCGCCTTGATATGTTGCGCAACGGCCCCCGGCGTGACGCAAAGTTCCTCGGCGGCTTTGGCGATGCCCCCCAGCCTTGCGGCGGCCTCAAAGGCGCGCAGGGCGTTCAGCGGCGGCAGGCTGTTATGGGTCGGGCGCACGGACATGTTTTAGGCCTATTTTTTCTACGTCTATAAAACAGAAAATCTGGTTTGCACCGAAAGTCAAACAAAAGCACTGTGACGCAAAGAAAACCGGAGCCAACCATGACCAATCTGACACCGCGCAACTGGGTACCGAAAGACTGTGAAACTTTCATCCAGACCATTGCCAGGGAAACCGCCACCGCCAACAGCGCCGCCATTGCGGACCGGATCGAAACCCTGGTGCAGCAGAACCAGACCATCCACGAGGTTGACTGCCTGAACCTGAACCCGGCCACCAATGTGATGAACCCAAGGGCCGAGGCGGTTCTGGCCCGTGGTCTGGGCTCGCGCCCGTCGCTGGGCTATCCGGGCGACAAATATGAAATGGGTCTGGAAGGGATCGAACAGATCGAGGTGATCGCCGCCGAACTGGCCGCCGAAGTGTTTCAGGCGCAGTTTGCCGAAATCAGGGTTGCCTCGGGCGCGCTGGCCAATCTTTACGCCTTCATGGCCACCTGCAAACCCGGCGATGCGATCATCGTGCCGCCCGCGGCCATCGGCGGGCACGTGACCCACCACCAGGCGGGTGCCGCCGGGCTATACGGCCTTGAAATCCACCCTGCCCCGGTCAATCCCGATGGCTATACGCTCGATATCGACGGCCTGCGCCGGTTGGCGCAAAAGATTCGCCCCAAACTGATCACAATGGGCGGGTCGCTGAACCTTTTTACCCATCCGGTCGCCGAGGTTCGCGCCATAGCGGACGACATCGGCGCTTATGTGCTGTTTGACGCCGCCCATCTGTGCGGCATGATCGCCGGACAGCAATGGGCCAACCCGCTGCAGGACGGCGCGCATCTGATGACGATGAGCACCTACAAAAGCCTGGGCGGCCCGGCCGGGGGGCTGATCGTCAGCAACCATGCCGGTCTGGCCGAGCGTCTGGACGCCATCGCCTTCCCCGGCCTGACCGCAAATTTTGATGCCGCCAAATCCGCGGCCCTGGCCCTGACGATGCTGGATTGGCGCGATTTCGGCCCGGCCTATGCCAAGGCCATGGTCGAGATGTCCAAAGGGCTTGCCAAGGCCTTGGCCGCAAAAGGCGTGCCGGTGTTCGGTGAAGCCAAAGGGTATACCCGCTCGCATCAATTCGCGATTCTGGCGGCCCCTTATGGCGGCGGTCAGACGGCGGCGAAGAAATTGCGCCAGGCGAATATCCTGACCTGCGGCATCGGCCTGCCGGTTGATCCGGTTGCCGGGGACATGAACGGCTTGCGCTTTGGCACGCCGGAACTGGCGCGCTGGGGGATGACCGCGCGCGAGGCCGAAACCATCGCGGGTTTTATCGCAGAAGCGCTGCTCAGCAATGATGCTGCCGCAATCGCGCCAAAAGTGCGGGCCTTTCGCAAAGGATTTGATAAGCTGCACTTCATTCATCCCTGAAGGTGCCGCATGACCATTGATATCACACGCGAAAACCGGATCACGCGGGTAACGATCCGCCGCCCGCAGGCGCGCAATGCGGTTGATCCCGCAACGGCGACAGCGCTTTTTGAGGCTTTTTTGGCCTTTGAGGCGGACCAGGACAGCGATGTGGCGATCCTGACCGGTGATGCCACCGCCTTTTGCGCGGGATTTGATCTGAAGGCCGCAGCGCGTGGCATGACGCCGGACTGGGCCGCACGGCACGCGATCCCAGAAGATTGGTCCGATCCGGCAGGCGCGCCCCTGCCCTCGCCCATGGGACCGGCGC
>JAURMY010000120.1 GCA_030830465.1 Alphaproteobacteria bacterium | reverse complement strand
TGTCGATCACGATCAGATCGACGCCCGCGTCGATCAACGCCTGCGAACGGTCAAACCCCGCATCGCCCACGGTGGTCGCTGCGGCCACCCGCAGCCGCCCCAGTTCGTCCTTGCTGGCATTGGGATTCAGCACCGCCTGTTCCAGATCCTTCAGGGTCAATAGCCCGGTCAGCCGGTTTTCCTTGCTGACCACCAGCAATTTTTCGATCCGCCGGGCTTCCATCAGGCTTTTGGCTTCGGCCAGATCGGCCGGTTCGCGCAACATGGCCAGATTGGAAGACGTCATCATCACCGAAACCGGTGTGGTGTCATCGGTGGCAAAGCGCATGTCGCGGTTGGTGACGATGCCCAGAACCCGGCCCTGATCGTCCACCACCGGAAATCCGGTGATCCGGTAACGTTCCTGCAATTCCCGAGCGTCGGCCTTGGTCTGATCGGGGCGCAGGGTGATCGGGGCGTAAACCACGCCACTTTCAAAGCGCTTCACCCGGCGCACCTGCCGTGCCTGTTCCTCGGTGTCCAGGTTGCGGTGCAACACCCCCATGCCGCCGGCCTGCGCCATGGCAATCGCCATATCGCTTTCGGTGACTGTATCCATGGCCGAACTGAGCAGCGGAATGTTCAGCCGGATCGCCTTGGTCACATGGGTTTTTGTGTTGGCTTCGGAGGGCAGAACGCTGGACGCGCCGGGCACAAGCAACACATCGTCAAAGGTAAGAGCCTCGCGGATTTCCATTTGGGGACTCCAGATAGGGGATCGCTGTTGGCGCTTTGCTATTTCATGCCTGCCGCAAAATGGAAAGACCTTTAGGCCAATTATGCGGTCGCAGCGCCGGTCTTTTTCGCAAGCTCGCCCCGGCTCCAGGCCTGTGCGGCCCGATAGGCGACAAAAAGGATCAGCGGTGTGCCGACCGCCAGCCCCAGAACCGCGCCCGGCAACGCCAGCAGGCTGGCCCCGGCAACGGTCGCTGAAATCTGCAACGAGGTGAAGGCCGCGACCGGAAAGGTGAAGGCCCCCCAGATCGGGGTGAACCCGCCTTTGGTCAGCCAGAAAGCCAGCCCCAGCAAGACCAGCGCCGCGGCCCAGCTGAGCCAGTAAAACACCATGAACGCCGGTTGCGCGCCCATTTGCAGGAACATCAGGCCAAACAGGCTGAGCGGTGACAGCACGATCACCAGCGACGGGCGCAGGGGTTGCGGCGGCCGCACCCGGATCAGTTTTGCGCCATAGCCCAATGTGACCACAACAAACCCGACCAACGCCGCCATCGCCAGCCAGAAGGAAATCTGTTCATAGCCCATCGGAACCCCGGCAATCGGCGCAACGATCAGCCCGACATAGGTCAGATATTGAAACGGGCTGAAGCCGCGCAATTCAGGCTGATCGCCGCGCGTCAACATCAGAACCAGCACGGAAATCGCAATCTGAACCGCCACGCCGGCCCACCACAACCAATGCAATTCCCACCCGAAATTCAGCAAAACAGCGGCCAGCAACATCAGGCTCATCCCGATCGCGGATATGCCGGCCCGTGCCGGCGGGGTTTTCAGATCCTCCAGCAAAACCCCCGGACGCGCCATCAGCTTGGCGATGTAAGAGGCCAGAAAGAACAGGAAAAACGCCGTCGATACCCCCATCAGCAGATCCCCGACCGCAGTCGGCACCGGCAGGATGATGGCGGCCTTGCGCCAGATCACGCCCAGCCCCAGTGCCCCAAGGGTCACCGGAAAGATCGCGGGCGGGGTTGAGCGCCAAAGGCCGGTTGTGGTTCGCATGCTGCCTCCGAAATGGGCTTGGTTTCGCACGCTGTTTGCGCGAAAGTCCGGTGAATGTGGCGAATTCGGACGACCATTCCAAGGGGTAAGACCGTGACAAAAGTGCTGTTTGAGAAAACCGGGCGGATTGGCCGCATCACGCTGAACCGCCCCGAAGTGATGAACGCGATTGACGACGAGGTGCCGCAACTGCTGGCTGAAGCAGTGGCGATGGCCGATGCCGACCCTGATATTCATCTGTCGATCCTGTCGGGCAACGGTGCGGCCTTTTGCGCCGGTTACGACCTGACCTATTATGCCGAGGGCAACGGCTCGGGTCAGGCGACCCAGGACATGCCCTGGGATCCGATCAAAGATTATCAGTTCATGTGGAAAAATACCAACCACTTCATGTCGTTATGGCGCGCTGTTAAACCGGTAATCTGCAAGGTGCACGGCTTTGCTGTGGCCGGTGGCAGCGATATTGCCCTGTGCGCCGACCTGACGATCATGGCTGATGACGCGAAAATCGGCTATATGCCGGCGCGGGTCTGGGGCTGTCCGACCACGGCGATGTGGGTCTATCGGCTGGGCGCGGAAAAGGCCAAAAGGATGCTGTTTACCGGCGACAAGATCACCGGACGCGAGGCCGCTGAAATGGGGCTGATCCTGAAATCCGTGCCTGCGGACCAGCTTGATCACGAAATCGAGAGCCTGGCCGAACGCATGGCTTCCGTGCCGGTAAACCAGCTGGCGATGCAGAAAATGGTGATCAATCAGGCCATCGAATCAACCGGTCTGATGAACACGCAACGTCTGGCCACGATCTTTGACGGCATCACCCGTCATTCGCCCGAAGGCATCAATTTCAAGGACCGCGCCGAGGCTGTCGGCTGGAAACAGGCGGTCAGTGAACGTGACAACGGCACCTATGACTGGACCCTGAACCGTCCCATCAACGCCCCGAAATGAGGAAAACATGAGCAATCACGGATATGAAAGCGGCCGGTTGAACCTGCCTTTTGTCGGCATCGCAACCTTTGCCAAGAAACTCTATATCGCGGATTGGGACGCGATTGACGCCGACGTTGCCATTCTGGGGGCGCCGTTTGATTTCGGCACCCAGTTTCGCGCCGGCGCCCGGTTCGGCCCGCGCGGCGTGCGCGAGGCTTCGACCCTGTTCTCATTCGGCCACGCCGGGGCTTATGACCACGAGGATGACGCGATCTATTTGGGCGAGGATGTGCGCATCATTGATATGGGCGACGCGGATATCGTTCATACCGACACGCTGAAATCCCATGCCAATATCGAATTTGGCGTGCGCAAGGCGCGGGCGGCGGAGGCCTTGCCGGTGACCAGCGGCGGCGATCACTCGATCAACATTCCCTGCATCAACGCCTTTGACGATCAGGGGCCGCCCCATGTCCTGCAGATCGACGCCCATCTGGATTTTGTCGATGAACGCCACGGCGTGCGCTTTGGCCATGGCAATCCGATGCGGCGCGCGGCGGAAAAACCCTATGTCACCGGGCTGACTCAGGTTGGTATCCGCAATGTCTCGTCCACCGCCCGCGAAGGCTATGAGGCGGCGCGCGCCATGGGCTCTGATATCCTGTCGGTGCGCCAGATGCGAACCCTGGGCGTCAAAGGCACCGCCGCCCGCATCCCCAAGGGCGCGCGGCTTTATGTGACCATTGATATCGACGCCTTTTGCCCCTCGATCGCGCCGGGCACCGGCACGCCCAGCCATGGCGGCTTTCTTTATTACGAGGTTCTGGAACTGTTGCAGGCCGTCAGCAAAGCCCATGACATCGTCGGTATTGATCTGGTCGAGGTGGCGCCGGATTATGACCATTCCGGCAGCACCACCATTTTGGCGGCGCAAATCCTGCTCAACTTCCTTGGTTTCATCTTTCACGAAAGGGCCAAAGCATGACCGATTTCAGCAAAGGCGCCGCCTGGATGGACGGCGAGATCATTCCGATTTCCGAGGCCAAGATCGGCGTCACCGACTGGGGCTTCACCCATGCCGACAGCACCTATGACGTGACCGGCGTGTTTGAGGGCGGCTTTTTCCGGCTCGAGGATCATCTGGACCGGTTCGAGGCCTCAATGAAAAAGATGCGCTTCAGCATTCCGCAGACCCGTCAGGATATCCGCGACATTCTGCATCAAATCACCGCCAAAAGCGGAATCCGCTACGCCTATTGCGCCTATGTGGTTGCGCGCGGGCCGCAAATGGTGCCGGGGTCGCGCGATCCGCGCACCTGCAAGAACCACTTTTTCGCCTGGGTCGTGCCCGCCATCACCGTGGTGCCGGCCGAGGCCATCGCGCGCGGCGTCAAAATGAAAATTTCCACCGTGTCTGAACGGATCAGCCCGCACAGCGTCGACCCGACCGCCAAGAACTATCACTGGGGCGACATGACCGCAGGCCTGTTTGAAGCGCTGGAAGACGGGTTTGACACGGTCGGACTGGCCGATGCCAATGGCCATATCTGTGAAGGGCCGGGATTTAACATCTTCGCGGTGATCAACGGGGCCGTCGCCACCGCGCGGTCGGGCGTTTTGGAGGGGATCACCCGCAAATCGGTTCTGGAGATCGCCGAGGCGCTTGGGCTGCCGGTCGAAGTGCGGGATATCGCGGTGGCCGAATTTCTGCAAGCGGATGAGGT
>JAURMY010000119.1 GCA_030830465.1 Alphaproteobacteria bacterium | reverse complement strand
GCATCGCCGCCTTGGCCGCGCCATAGACCGAACTGCCGGCAATCCCAACGACCGGACCGGTGACCGACGACATCATCACGATCCGGCCATATCCGCGTGCCATCATGCCCGGCACCAGCGCGCGGGTCACCAGAAACGTCGTTTTAAGATTGATATCAATGCCATAGTCCCAGGCTTCGGGTGACATTTCCGCAAACCGCCCCCCGGCGATGTCGCCGCCGATCTGCGTCATTCCGGCATTGTTGACCAAGATGTCAATCGGCCCAAGCGCGGTTTCGGCCCTGGCAATCAGGTCCCTGACCTGTTCGGGTTTGGTCAGGTCAGCCGGCTGTGCAAAGCTGCGCGCGGGGGCGTCAAGTTCGGCCCATCGGTCAAATATCCGGTCGGTGGTTGAGGAGATCGCGACCTTTGCCCCGGCCTGCAGCAACAGCCGCGCACAGGCAAAACCGATCCCGTCTGCACTGCCGCAACCGGTGACCAGCGCCGTTTTTCCGTGAACACCGCCCATTTCCCGCCCCTCATTGCCAATCCGTCGCAACAAGACCACAATTACCGGGGCTTTCCAACCGGATATACCCGAAAGGACCGGGCCAATGCGCCTGATGAGTTACAACATCCTGTCAGGCGGGCAGGCGCGGACCAACGGGTGCGACCGGCTTGGTGATATCCTTGCGGTTTGCCGCCGTGCCGCCCCGGACATTCTGGCCTTGCAGGAGGCCAACGGCATCGACAAAGCTGAAATCGCGGACCGTTTTCACAGCCTTGGATTGCCGTATCACGCCGTTGCACTTGCGCCGCCCTATCTTGATGGCGAACGCTATCATGTCGCCGTGTTTTCCCGCTGGCCGCTGTCGGCGCCTGACGTGTTTGCACAGGTTGCGTTTGAAACCGCTGCGCTGAAAGTGAACGTGCATTCCCCGCTGGGGCTGCTTACGCTGGTCAATCTTCATCTTCATTCCACCAGCGAAGCAGAGCGCCTTGGGGAAATTAGTGGCATCCTTAAATCCCTGCCGGGTGACAGCGCGCTGATGGTCACCGGCGATTTCAACGCGATCAGCCGGTTTGACCCCTATCCTGATACGGCGGGCGAGTTTGAAAACAGGACCGATGTGACCGACAGACTGGCCCATCTTGTGGACCTGTTCGCCGCCCGACCGGGCGGGCCGCACTGGACCCATCCGAGCCGTTGCAAGGCGGATCACAGCCGCAGGATCAACCGGCGGATTGATTATGTCTTTGCCGACAGCACGCTGGCCCTACGGGTGCAAGACGCCCAGGTGATCCGCACGGACCAAGCCCATCGCGCTTCGGATCATTTTCCGGTCGTGGTGGATCTGCGTTAGAATACCATTTGGTAAGTGTACCGGATGTGACTTGGCACGGCGTGGAATTCAGGCAATGCTGCGCCGAACTGACCTTCATGCCCGGGATTGGCCCATGTTTTCCTCTTTCTTTCCGCGCCCTAAGTTGTTTTTCCTGACGGCCGTCCTGTGGGTCGCTGCTTTGGTGATATTCTGGTACACATTGGGCGAGGCGACAGGGGCCGCCCTGGGCTTTGCCCCCGAGAACCCCGATGCCGATCCGGTTCTTGGCCTTGGGTTCTTCATTACCCCGGCGTTCATCTGGTTTTATCTGGTCTGTGCCGCCGGGGTTGCGGCATTTACCGCCGCCTGGGTCATCCTGTCACCGCATCCGATGCAATGGTGGTCGATCACCGGATCGGCGCTGATCCTGTTTTCCAGCTATTTCTCGGTTCAGGTATCGGTCGCGATCAACAATTGGCGCAGGCCGTTTTTTGACGCGGTTCAGGATGCTTTGGGCGGCAAGAATGCGGTGACTTCGGCGGATCTTTACAGCCTGATACTGATTTTCGCGCAGATCGCCTTCGTCTGGGTCGGGGTCTATACGGTCACGAAGTTCTTTGTCAGCCACTATATTTTCCGCTGGCGCACTGCGATGAACGATTACTACATGTCACGCTGGTCGGATGTGCGCAGGATCGAGGGGGCCGCACAGCGGGTGCAGGAAGACACGATGCGCTTTGCCTCGATCATGGAGGATCTGGGTTCGTCCGTCGTGGAATCGATCATGACGCTGTTTGCCTTTTTGCCGGTTCTGGCGGCGCTTTCGAAATATGTGGAGGACATGCCCATCGTCGGCGCAATCCCGCATCCTTTGCTGTTTGCCGCGATTTTCTGGTCGTTGTTTGGCACTTTTCTGCTGGCCGGGGTCGGGATCAAACTGCCCAACCTCAACTTTCGCAACCAGCGGGTTGAGGCCGCCTATCGAAAAGAACTGGTTTACGGCGAGGATGATCCCAGCCGGGCGGACCCTCTGACCGCGAAAGAACTGTTTGGCCATGTCCGCAAAAACTATTTCAGACTGTTTTTTCACTATGCCTATTTCAACGTGTTTCGCGGGTTCTACATTCAGGCCGACAATATTTTTGCCTATCTGATTCTGATCCCGACAATCGCGGCGGGTAAAATCACCTTTGGCGTTCTGCAACAGATCCTGACGGCCTTTGGGCAGGTTTCAAACTCGTTTCAATACCTTGTGGCTTCGTGGACGACGATCATTGAACTGTTGTCGATCCACAAACGTCTGCGCGCCTTTGAAGCGGCATTTGATGGTGTCACCCAGTCGTCGATCGAGGAAGAACCCCTGTCGCGCTAAAAAACGCGTGAACTCTGCCCTGACTGCGGCTAGCGTCTGAAGCGGACAGGGACGAGGGACAGATGGACAAGGACAGGATCAAAAGCTTCGCCGACCGGGTTTATCGCGATGTATCGGGGGCCATGGTCACCGGCATGGCGGATATCGGCACCCGGACCGGGCTGTTTCGCGCCATGGCGGGCCGTGGGCCGTTGTCGGCGGCGGCGCTGAGCAAGGCCACGGGTCTGCAACGACGCTATGTCGAGGAATGGCTGGCAGGCATGACGGCGGCAGAATACCTGTCCTATGACCCCGAGGCTGAAACCTTCACTTTGCCCGATGAACATGCCTGGCTTTTGGCCAGCGAAGGCACTGACCATTTTGCGGGCGGCCTGTTCCGGTTTGCCCCCGCCTTGCTGGGCGTCGTGCCGCAGGTGGCCGAGGCTTTTGAGCAAGGCGGCGGCGTCCATTTTCACGCCTATGGCGGCGACTGCGTCCCGGCGCTCGACATGATCAACCGCGGCACTTATGACCAGCGCTTTGCCAGCTATTGGCTGGCCAAACTGCCAGAGGTTCAGGCGCTGTTGGAAAACGGCGGCAGGGTTCTGGATGTGGGCTGTGGGGCGGGTCGGGTGCCGATTGCGATTGCCTCGGCCTTTCCCAAGGCGGATGTGGTGGGGCTTG
>JAURMY010000118.1 GCA_030830465.1 Alphaproteobacteria bacterium | reverse complement strand
CTTTCCGAGAATTGCACCGGCAAGGCCGCCCAAGCGCGCTATGACCTGACGCTGCGGCTGATTGCGGTTTTGCTGCACCGGCTGGCCACGACCGGGGTTCAGGGGCCGCCCGAAACCGAAGCCGTTCAGGGCGAGGCCGGGGTATTGGCACGCCTGTCGCCGTCGCCAGCCCGCGCCCGCCACTGGGCCGAACTGGCGCAAGACCTTGGCGCGCGCGCGGCACATGGGCGGGCGGTTAACCTTGACCCCGCCTCGGTGATCCTTGATATGTTGCTGAAAATTGACAGCGCGGCCAATGCCCGGCACGCGGCCTGAACCCGGATGCCGAACTGATGACCCGACCACCCGAAATCGTTGACAGCCATTGTCATCTGGATTTCCCCGATTTTGAAGGCGAATTGCCGCAAATCATTGAAAACGCAGTGGCGGCGGGGGTGACACGCATGGTCACGATCTGCACCAAACTGCACAATGAACCGCTGGTGCGCGCGATTGCAGAAAGCAACGATCCGGTGTTTTACGCGGTCGGCCTGCATCCGATGAGTGTTGGCAAACAGCCCCAGCCGACGCTTGAGCAATTGATCGGCTTTACCACCCATCCGAAAATGGTCGGGATTGGTGAGACCGGGCTCGATTACCACTATACCGCCGACACAAAACCCCACCAGCAGGACAGTCTGCGCCTGCATATCGAAGCGGCCCGGCAAACCGGCCTGCCCCTGATCATCCATGCCCGCGATGCGGACGAGGACATGGCGCGGATCCTGCGCGAGGAACATGCCAAGGGCGCGTATACCTGTGTGATGCACTGTTTTTCATCCTCGCGCGCTTTGGGGATGGCAGCGCTTGATCTGGGGTTCTACCTGTCGATGTCGGGCATCGCGACGTTCAAAAACTCGCAAGACCTGCGGAATATCTTCGCGGCGGCGCCGCTGGATCGCATTCTGGTGGAAACCGACTCGCCCTATCTGGCTCCGCCGCCCCATCGCGGGCGGCGCAACGAACCGGCCTATACGGCCTTGACCGCACAGGTCGGGGCCGGGGTGTTCGGCCTTGATTATGCCGAATTCGCGGCGGCCACTTCGGCCAATTTTGACCGCCTGTTTTCCAAAGCCGCCGCATGGCGACCGGCGGCGGCATGAGCAGGCTGCGCTTCACCATTCTGGGATGCGGGTCCTCGGGCGGCGTGCCCCGGTTGGGCGGGCATTGGGGCGATTGCGACCCGGCCGAGCCGAAAAACCACCGCACCCGCTGTTCCATGCTGGTGGAACGGATCCGCGGCGACCAGATCACCCGCGTGCTGATTGACACGTCACCGGACCTGCGCGGGCAGTTGCTGGCGGCGGGGATCGGGCAGTTGGATGCGGTTGTCTACACCCACCAGCATGCCGATCACGTGCACGGGATCGACGATTTGCGCATGATCGTGATCAACATGCGCCGGCGGCTGAAGGTCTGGGCCGACGGGCCGACACAGGATGCCCTGATCGCCCGCTTTGGCTATGCTTTTATTCAACCCGAGGGCAGTCCCTATCCCGCCATTCTGGACCTGCACACCATTGACGGGCCGGTCACGGTGGACGGCGCTGCGGGCAGTGTAACGCTGACCCCGTTTCGGGTTGGCCATGGCAGCATCGACTCGCTTGGCTTTCGGATCGGCGGGCTGGCCTATCTGCCGGATGTCGCGGAGATGTATCCCGAAGCCTGGGAGGCGGTTCAGGGGCTGGATGTCTGGGTTCTGGACGCATTGCGGCGCATGCCGCACCCGACCCATTCGCATCTGGAGCAAAGTCTGGACTGGATCCGCCGCGCCGCACCCCGGCGCGGTATCCTGACCAACATGCATATTGATCTGGACTATGAAACCATCTGCGCGGAAACGCCCGAGAATGTCACAGCCGCCTATGACGGTATGGTGATCGAGTTGGATCACAGGTAATGATTTCCGCCCTGCTAGAGGTGATCCTGCCGGTTTTTCTGGTTCTGGGATTTGGCTATTTGGCGGCCTATAAAAAGTACTTTTCCGAGGCGGGTATCGACGGGCTGATGCAGTTCAGCCAGAATTTCGCCATTCCCCTGCTGCTGTTTCGCGCCATCGCAACCCTTGATCTGTCGCATGGCTATGACCCGAAACTGTTTTTGTCATATTACACCGGATCATTCCTAAGCTTCGCGCTGGGGATTGTCGGGGCGCGGATGTGGTTTGCCCGGCAATGGGATGAATCCGTGGCCATCGGCTTTTCGGCGCTGTTTGCCAATTCGCTGATGCTGGGTCTGGCGATCATGGAACGGGCCTATGGTGCCGGCGCGCTGGCGCCGAACTATGCGATTGTCTCGATCCATGCACCGTTCTGCTATTTTCTGGGCATCACCACGATGGAGATCGTGCGCAACACCCGTGGCGGGGTTCTTGGCACGGCGTCGGCCGTGACCCGATCCATGTTCCGCAGCAATCTGATGCTGGCGATTGCCCTTGGATTTGTGGTGAACCTGACCGGCCTGCATGTGCCGGTCGCGGTGATGGATGCCCTGAATCTGATCATTCGCGCGGCCCTGCCCACGGCGCTGTTTTCGCTGGGAGCTGTTTTATACCGCTACCGCCCCGAGGGCGATATGGGCGCGGTGGTGATGGTCTGTTTCATCTCGTTGTTCTTTCACCCCGCCGTCGCCTGGCTGTTGTCAACACAGGTCTTTCACCTGTCTGACGGCATGGTCAAAGGCGCTGTGCTGACTGCCTCGATGGCGCCGGGGGTCAATTCCTATATGTTTGCGAATATGTACGGGGTCGCGCGACGGGTGGCCGCGACATCAGTTCTGGTCGGCACGCTGTTTTCCGTGCTGTCGGTCAGTTTCTGGCTGACGGTTCTGGGGGTCTGACCGGACCGGCGACAGGCCGGTTCAGCCCGGGCTCATCCCGCGCAGGCGTTCGGACCGGCGCCGCAGCAGTTCCACCGTGGTCAGCAAGACGATAGAAATCGCCACAAGGATCGTCGCCACCGCCAGAATGGTCGGGCTGATCTGTTCACGCAGGCCGGTGAACATCTGCCAGGGCAGCGTTTTTTGCCCGGCCGAGCCAACGAACAGCACAACCACCACCTCGTCAAACGAGGTGATAAAGGCGAACAGGCCACCGGAAATCACACCCGGCAAGATCAGCGGCATCTGCACCTTGAAAAAGGTGCGCACCGGGCCCGCGCCCATATTGGCCGCCGCCCGTGTCAGGCTTTTGTCAAACCCGACAAGGGTCGCGGTCACGGTGATAATGACAAAGGGAATCCCCAGCGCCGCATGGGCCAGCACAACGCCCCAATAGGTGCCTTGCAGGCCGATGCGCGAATAGAAAAAATACATCCCCGCCGCCGATATGATCAAGGGCACGATCATCGGTGAAATCAGGATCGCCATGATGATGCTGCGAAACGGCACATGCGATTGCGACAGACCAATCGCCGCCAGCGTGCCAAAGCTGACCGACATCAAGGTCGCCACCGGCGCAATCCGCGCCGAATTGTAAAGCGCGCCCTGCCAGGACGAGTTGGTGAAAAAGTCCTGATAGTGTTTCAGCGAATAGCCCTCTGCCTTGAAGGCCAGCATTTCCGGCGTAAAGGTGAAAAAATCCTGCGCGTTAAAGCTGAGCGGGATCACCACAACGATCGGCGCGATAAGGAAAAAGAAGATCAGCCCGCAGATCACGCGAAAGCTATAGTACCAGACCCGCTGCGGTGTGGTGGTGTATGGAGGAAGTGCGCTCATGTTCCGTTACCCCAGCTTCACGTTGTCGATGCCGACGACTTTGTCATAGACCCAGTAAAGGACCAGAACCAAAGCCAGCAGAATGGTTCCCAATGCGGCACCCAGACCCCAGTTCAGCGAACTGGAAATGTGATAGGCGATCCGGTTTGAGATGAACACGCCCTGCGTGCCCCCCACCAGTTCCGGTGTGATGTAATAGCCGATGGCCAGGATGAACACCAGGATCGACCCGGCACCGATGCCCGGAATGCTCTGCGGGAAATAGACCCGCCAAAAGGCCGTCCAGTTGGTCGCCCCCAGCGATTTCGCCGCCCGCAAATAACTGGGCGGAATGGTGCGCATCACCGAAAACAGCGGCAGGATCATGAAGGGCAAAAGGATATGGGTCATGGCGACAATCGTGCCGAACTGGTTGTTGATCATCGTCAACCGGTTGTCATCGGCGACAAGGCCGATCCACACCAGAACATCGTTGATGACCCCCTGTTGTTGCAGCAACACTTTCCATGCCGATGTCCGCACCAGAAGCGATGTCCAGAACGGCAGCAGCACAAGGATCATCAACAGGTTGGAACTGCGCATCGGCAGGTTCGCCAAAAGCCAGGCCACCGGATAACCCAACAGCAAACAACTGAGGGTAATGGTCAGCGACATGAAGATCGTGCGCTTGAACAGCATGATATAGATCTGCTGATCTTCCGAGCGCGCGCGCGGGCCATCCTTGGATTTCTCCATGTCGATGGCGTTCAGGAAATACCCGTTGGTGTAACGGCCTGAATAATTCTTGATGGTGCGCCACACTTCAATGTCGCCCCATCAAGAATTATTCAGG
>JAURMY010000019.1 GCA_030830465.1 Alphaproteobacteria bacterium | reverse complement strand
CTTGAACATCGTTTGGAAGCATTCAAAGACCTACGTGACAAAGCGGTTGAAGCGATGCGCGCCGGGGCATTTGAATTTCTGGTCAAACCCTTTGATGAAACCCGTCTGGTCAACGCGGTGGAAAACGCCCGTCAAGTCAGCGCCGTGCAATCGCCAATTCCAACCAACGCGCTGGAAAAAGGCGAGGAGTTCCATGGGTTTATCGGGACGTCGCCGCAAATGCGCGAGGTTTACCAAAAAATCACCGCGATCAGCCGATCCATGGCCACGGTGTTCATTTCCGGCGAAAGCGGCACCGGAAAAGAGGTTTGCGCCCAGGCGGTGCATGAAACCTCGGCCCGGGCACGCGGCCCTTTCGTGCCGCTGAACTGTGGGGCGATCCCGCCGGATCTGCTGGAAAGCGAGGTTTTTGGCCACCTGAAAGGTTCCTTTACAGGGGCCATTGCCGACAGCCTGGGTGCGGCGGGCGCTGCTGATGGTGGCACCTTGTTTCTGGATGAGATCTGCGAAATGGATCTGAACCTGCAAACCAAGCTGCTGCGGTTCCTGCAGACCTCCAGCATTCAGCCGGTCGGGGCGGTCCGGGCGCGCAAGGTCAATGTCAGGATCATTTGCGCCACCAACCGCGATCCCTATGACGAGGTGAAAAAAGGCCGCTTCCGCGAGGACCTGTATTATCGCCTGCATGTCGTGCCCATTCATCTGCCGCCGCTGCGCGACAGGCCGGGGGACGCGGTTGAAATCGCAGAAAAGATGCTGCTGGCCTTTGCCCGCGAAGAAGGGCGCAAATTCCAGCGGCTTGATGACGATGTCAAAGCCATGTTCCGCCGTCTGCCCTGGCCGGGGAATGTGCGCCAGTTGCTGAACCTTTTGCGCAATGTCGTGGTGCTGAACGATGCCGAAAGCGTGACGATGACCATGCTGCCGCTGGAAATTCTGCACCTGAACGAGCAGGCGCTGGAACCCGCGCTGCCGCACAGCCATAACCGCCCGCCCGAAGGTCTGGCACAGCTGATCGGCCGTCCATTGGCGGAAATCGAACGCTGGGTGATCGAGGAAACCATTGCCAGCGAGGGCGGTTCGGTTTCCCGCGCGGCACGGGTGCTGGATGTTTCGCCTTCGACGCTCTATCGCAAACTCGATGGCTGGAAACAGTAACCCTTGCAAGTTTGCCGTCCGCAGCGCAAATTAAACCAAACAGTCAAAAAATGAGGCCATGATGGATTTGCTGGCAGCGGCAACTGCGGTGCGTGAAAAGGCCTATGTGCCCTATTCAAATTTCAAGGTCGGGGCGGCGATCCGCACCGAGTCGGGCGCGGTGTTCGCCGGCTGTAATGTTGAAAACGTCGCTTACCCCGAAGGCACCTGCGCCGAAGCCGGTGCCATCGCCGCCATGGCCGCCGCCGGCGAGCGGCGCATCGTTGAGGTTCTGGTGATTGCCGACAGTCCTGAACCCGTGACCCCCTGCGGCGGTTGCCGGCAGAAACTGGTGGAGTTTGGCGCCGCCGACGTGCCGGTGACGATGACCGGGCTGAACGGCAAGGTTCTGAAAATGACTTTGGCCCAGTTGCTGCCCGGTGCCTTCACCGCGTCGCATATGGAAAATACCTGATATGGATGCCCGGGGCATCATCGCCCGCAAACGCGACCGGCAGGACCTGACCGCCGCCGAATTGCAATGGTTCGCGCAGGGCCTGGCCTCAGGCGCGGTCAGTGACAGTCAGGCCGGGGCCTTTGCCATGGCGGTGGTCCTGAACGGCATGTCCGAAGCCGAACGCGTGGCGTTGACAATGGCCATGCGCGACTCGGGCGATGTGCAGGTCTGGGACCTGCCCGGCCCGGTTCTGGACAAACACTCGACCGGCGGGATCGGCGACAATGTGTCCCTGATGCTGGCCCCGGCCATGGCCGCCTGCGGGGCCTATGTGCCGATGATCTCGGGGCGCGGGCTTGGCCATACGGGCGGCACCTTGGACAAGCTTGACGCCATCCCCGGTTATCAGACCGAGGTGAGCGCCGAAAAAATGCGGGCGGTGGTGGCCGCGCAAGGCTGCGCCATTGTCGGCGCGACCAGCAGTATCGCCCCGGCAGACAAGCGCCTTTATGCGGTCAGGGACGTGACCGGCACCGTCGAAAGCCTGAGCCTGATCACCGCCTCGATCCTGTCCAAGAAACTGGCCGCCGGGCTGGAGGGGCTGGTGCTGGACGTAAAGAACGGATCGGGCGCGTTTATCACCGCGCCGGAGGCTGCGATTGACCTTGCCGAGGCCATGGTGTCGGCGGCAAACGGCGTGGGCTGCAGGACGGCGGCACTGGTCACCGACATGAACGAACCTTTGGCAAGCTGTGCCGGCAACGCAATCGAGATGGCCAATGCGATCGCGTTTTTGCGCGGCGATGCGGTGGACAGCCGGTTGTGGGATGTCACCGTCGCCCTTGGCGGGGTGCTGCTGGAGCTTGGCGGCATGTGCGAAGGCGCGGCAGAAGGTCAGGCGATGATCGCCGCGGCCTTTCAAAACGGCAAGGCCGCCGAAACCTTCGCCAAGATGGTGGCGGCCCTCGGCGGCCCAGCCGATATCATTGAAAATGCGGCAAAATATCTGCCAAAGGCGGCCATGGTGGACGAGGTGATTGCGCCGCAATCCGGGTTTGTTTCAGCCATTGATCTGAAGGCGATGGGTCTGGCGGTGGTCGGGCTTGGCGGTGGGCGTCAGCGGCCGGACGACCGGCTTGATCTGTCTGTCGGGCTGGACCAACTGGCAGGCTTGGGCGCTTATGTCGAAAAGGGCGATCCGATTGCGGTGGTCCATGCGGCAAATTCCGATGCGCTGGCCGAGGCGCAACAGGCCGTCGCTGCCGCCTATCACATTGCGGACAAACCCTCGGCACAAGCGCCTTTGATCGTAAGGCGGGTGGGCTGATGGCGCGGGCATTTCTGACGGTTCTGGATTCTGTCGGCTGCGGGGGCGCGCCGGACGCGGCGGATTTTGGCGATGCCGGATCAAACACACTGGGCCATATCATTGCCGCCTGCGCCGCGGGCGCGGCGGAGACAGGCCGCACCGGGCCGCTGAAATTGCCCCATCTGGATGGTCTGGGTCTGGGGGCGGCGATCCGGCTGGCCTCGGGCATAACAACGCCGGGTCTGGATGCAGAGCCAACGAGGCGCTGGGGTGCGGCGACTGAAATCTCGCGCGGCAAGGACACGCCGTCGGGCCATTGGGAAATGGCGGGCGTGCCGGTGCCCTGGGACTGGACCTATTTCCCGGACAAGGTTCCTGCGTTTCCGGCGGCGGTGGTGGCGCGGATTTGCGACCTTGCGGGAACGAAGGGGATTCTGGGCAATTGCCACGCCGCAGGGATCCCCATCGTCGAGGATCTGGGGGCCGAACACCAAAGGACCGGCTGGCCGATCTGTTATACTTCGGCGGATTCGGTTTTACAGATCGCCGCCCATGAGGACAGTTTCGGGCTGGAACGGCTGTTGACCCTGTGCCGGGATCTGGCGCCGATGCTGCATGAAATGCGGGTGGGACGGGTCATTGCGCGGCCCTTTGTAGGCTCGGCCGAAACCGGCTACCAGCGCACGGCCAACCGGCGCGATTTCGCGATCGAGCCGCCTTTTGACACGTTGTGCGACTTTGTTGCGCGCAAGGGCGGGGCGGTGCATGCGGTTGGCAAGATCAACGATATCTTTTCCGGGCGCGGGATCACCACCCATTACAAAGGCAAGGGCGATGCCAGCCTGTTTGACCGCCTGACCGCCCTGATGGACGAGGCTGAGGACGGCGCGCTGGTCTTTTCGAACTTTGTCGAATTTGACACGCTTTATGGCCATCCGCGCGATGTGGCGGGTTATGCGCGGGCGCTGGAATGGTTTGACAGCCGGGTGCCCGAGCTGCTGGCCCGCCTGCGACCGGGTGACCTGCTGATTTTTACCGCCGATCACGGCAATGATCCGACATGGCGCGGCACCGATCATACCCGTGAAAGGGTGCCGGTCGTTGTGGCCGGGGCCGGGCAGGGCAGTCTGGGGCAGATTGCGTTCGCCGATATCGGCGCAACGGTTGCGCGGCATCTGGGGGCGGATTTCGGCCCGGCTGGCCGCAGTTTTTTATAGGGCGCGGCGGGGCCGGCGCCGGGAAAGGGGACAATATGACCGAACATCTGACCATCGTGAACCACCCGCTGGTACAGCACAAACTGACCCTGATGCGTGAAAAAGACACCTCGACCGCCGTGTTCCGCCAGTTGCTGCGGGAAATTTCGATGCTGTTGGCCTATGAAATCACCCGGCAATTGCCGATGACCACCCGGCCCATCGAAACCCCTTTGGTGAAGATGGATGCGCCGGTGCTGGAGGGCAAGAAACTGGCGCTGATCTCGATCCTGCGGGCGGGCAACGGCTTGCTGGACGGGGTGCTGGAACTGATCCCCTCGGCGCGGGTCGGGTTTGTCGGGCTCTATCGCGACGAAAAAACCCTGAAGCACGTGCAAGACTACTTCAAAGTGCACGAG
>JAURMY010000117.1 GCA_030830465.1 Alphaproteobacteria bacterium | reverse complement strand
CTGATAGGCGGCGTTGGCCACGTTGACCGCATCGGTGACCGCGTGCAGGAAGCTTTGAAATCCACTGTCGGCGGAGCCTTGTTCCCCCAGTTGATAAAGCCGCTGTTCGGCCTCGACGATCTGATCCTTGGGCTCTGAGGCCACATCGACCCGCGCCGCTTTTTCCGAGATTTCCTGCCCGATGGCGATCAGATCGCGCCGGATCGCCAGATCATAGATCGTCTGGGCATAATCACGCGCCGCGAAAACCGAAATCGCCGCCCCGGCCAGTCGCGCCAGATAGGCCGGACCACCCAGTTCCGCCAATCCGGGATCATCCTCCAGAAACGCCTTCAGCGTAACCGGCGAGGCCAGCGCGTTCTTTTGAATCCTTTGCGCGGCAATGTCAAAAATCCGGCCGTGAACCGGATCGTAAAAATGGCTTTCCTGCACCAGCGAGGCGATGCGGTCATACACATCGTTATTGACCAGAAGCGCGCCCAAAAGCGCCTGTTCAGCCTCGATATTATGGGGCAAGCCCGGACCTGCGGCGTCATCCTGCGGCGATTGCGTGTCCCGGATTGCTGCGATTCCGCTCATTCTTTGCCCCTTTTTTTGCATCCACTGGGTATCACAGAACCCGGGTTTCTTCGCAATTGGATAACTCAAGGTAAAAGCTGTTCATAAGCTGGGGATAGTTTCACCTGCCCAGATATCCAAGCGTCGCCTGCCAGATAGAGTATAGGGATCGGTGAAATTTTCAAGATATAGACAGGTCGGGCGAAGGGGCGGCAAGCGATGACTCGCCGCCCGCCAAAGGTTATAAAGGAAATGTTAAGACCGATTCGAGGATGCTGCCAATGACCTATGAGCTGATCGCTCTGGTCGGTGTCGCGTCTGTGATGTTTTTCGCCCTCGGGCTGCATTACGACCTTGAAATCATGGTGCGGGAAAGACTTCTGGCCAAGTGATTTCGCTCGACCCCGGCCTTGCACGGATCTTTTGTCGGCGCGGTCTGGGGGCTGGACCGGGAAAAGTTAACAAGTGCGATGCTTGAAACCCTTCCGAAGGCGCTGTGCTTTCGGAAGGGTTTATTTTTCCAGCGCCGAAATGATCTTGCTGAAATCCTCGGCTTTCAGCGAGGCCCCGCCGATCAACCCGCCATCGACATTGGCAAGGGCGGCGATCTCCGCCGCATTGCCGGGATTCATCGACCCGCCATAAAGCAGCCGAACCGCCTGTGCCACCTCCACGCCGAACCGCGTTTTCAGGGTTTTGCGCATGAATTCATGGACTTGCGAGATGTCTTTTAAGGTGGGCGTGCGGCCTGTTCCGATCGCCCAGACCGGTTCATAGGCAATCACTGTGTTGGCCCCGTTTGCCCCTGCGGGGACCGAAGCCGCCATCTGGCGGCCGACCACATCAAGGGTGCTTGCAGCGTCCCGTTCGGCACCGGTTTCGCCAACGCAGATGATCGCCTTCAACCCCGCCGCCCAGGCCGCGCGCGCCTTGGCCTGCACGGTCGCGTCGGTTTCCCCATAGGCGGCACGGCGCTCGGAATGGCCGACGATCACATATTCCGCCCCCGCATCGGCCAGCATGGCGGCGGAAATATCGCCGGTATGGGCGCCGCTTTCGTTTTCATGACAGTCCTGCGCCCCGATGGTGACCGCATTATCAAGGCAGACCTTGGCCATGGACCGCACCAAAGTCGCGGGCGGGCACAGCACCACTTCACAGCTTGGTTCGGGATGGTTGGCGGCCAGAATGGCGACCTCGCTCAGCGCGCTGCGCAAACCGTTCATCTTCCAGTTTCCGGCGGCGAGTTTGCGGCGCATATCTGCTCCTAGTCTGGTTGGCCAAGGGCGCGTTTGGCCCAGTCACAGGCGGTTTCGGGGTCGTCCAAGGCCGCGTCGGGCAGTGTCAGATAGCCCATAGTATGGGTTTTGCCGTGTTTGTTGACCATGCTAAAAAGCCGCGCCCCTTCAGCGGCAAGATCATCGGCCAAGGCCCCTTTGGCTTTCAGAAACAGGGTGCCTTCGCTGTTCAAAAGGGCAAAATTCCGCCCGTCGCGATAAATCATCAGCCCGCCGAACATCTTGCGCGACGAAATCCCGCCCAAAGGCGCGAAAAGTTCCAGGGCAAAGGCGATGTCAGCGTCAGAAACGCTCATGTCCGGGCGGTTAGATCGTCGTTGAACTTGATGGATTCACCGCAGCCGCAAGCCTCGGAAACATTGGGGTTGTTGAACCGAAAGCCGCTTTCCAACAGCGAGGTCTGATAGTCGATTTCCGTGCCAAACAGGAACATCTGCGCCATCGGCGCGATCATCACACGGGCGCCGGCCTGTTCAACCACTTCGTCATGGGGGTTGATGTCGGTCACATAGTCCATGGTGTATTCCATGCCCGCGCAACCGCCCTTTTTGACCCCGATTCTCAGACCCTTGGTGTCGCCTTTGCTCATCAGCCGGGCGATTTGTTTCGCCGCTGCGTCCGTCATCGTGACCGCTTGTTTGCCTGGAATTCCGAACATTGCCGTGATCCTCACATAAACCCAAGTTCCAGACGCGCCTCGTCCGACATCATGTCCATGCCCCATTGCGGTTCCCAGACAAGATTGACATCGGTGGTGGCAACGCCGGGCACGGCCAGCACCGCCTCGGCCACCCAGCCGGGCATTTCACCGGCAACAGGACAGCCGGGTGCGGTCAGTGACATCGCGATATCAACATGGCTTTGATCATTGATATCAATGGTATAAACCAATCCAAGGTCATAGATATTGACCG
>JAURMY010000116.1 GCA_030830465.1 Alphaproteobacteria bacterium | reverse complement strand
CGCGTGACGCGTAACGCGTGACACGAACAACCAATGGCACAAACTCCAAGCAAAGCCGCTGAATGGATTGCGCGGGCCGCAGGATCGGTGCGTTATGCCCGATCAGAGAGGACGGAAAGCGGGCGAACAGGGTCGGATAATCCGGCTGTTCAAACGGGCCTTCGGCGGTATGGGCGCGATAGTTGAGCCCGACACAGATATATTTGGAGGCCGCCCTGAACGGTGGCAGATAATGCACCTTGTTCAGATCGACCGGCTGACCATTGGCCAGAACCCCGGCGGCATCTTGCAGCGCGGTGCCGCCCTTGCGCACCAGATCATCCAGACCGCCGGGATAGTCCGGCTTGTCGGCCAACATGCCCCGGTAGCCGTCCGGCGTTTCGACCGCAAGGCCGGTTTCGCCGTTCAATTCATAGGAAACAAAGCGCATGTCGGGGACTCCTCAGCGGTCAGATTGCGGCGAATTGGTCCATCCGTCAACAAGAAATATATTTTTTCTACGGCAGGGATCGTGACCACAGACAGGTGAAATTGTCCGGTCAGGCCGTCTTGGCGACCATGCCTTCACCGGCCAGCGCGCGTTGCACGGCGGGGCGTTCCAGCATCCGGTTATAATGCGCGGCGATTCTGTCCGGCATCGGGATGCCTTTGTTCACGGCCCATAAGGTGAGGTAAAACAGTGCGGTATCCGCGATGGAATAGTGTTCCAGCAACCAGGGCTTGTCGCCCATGGTTTCGGCAAGATTCCCAAAGCCGATTTTGATCTGGTCAAGGCCATAGGCGCGCATATCGTCCTGCCCGGCGAGGCTGGGGGTGAATTTCATCGGCACCAGAACAAAGGTAAAGCCCCGCATGTGGACCGACCCGACGATGTAATCGAGAACCTCCATCAGCCGGATTTCAGCCTCGGGTTCTGTTGGCACAAGCCCCGCCCTGGGGTTCTGCCGCGCCAGCCAAAAGGCAATGGCCTGATATTCCGTCAGAACCGAACCGTCGTCGCGCACCAGCGCCGGAACCTTGCCCTTTGGATTGACGGCACGGAATTCCGGTGAAAACTGTTCCTTGGCGGCGAAATTGATCGGCAATGCCTGATATTTCGCGCCGATTTCCTCAAGGATCACACGGATGCCGATGGCACAGGTGTTGTTGGCGTAAAAAAGTTTCATCGCGGCACATCCATGGGGGTTTGGAAGCGATCCGGCGGGGGTTTGCCGCCCGCCGGACCTGAGTTTCAGGCCTCGGCGACGATGGTGTTTTCGATCGCGCCCAGTTCCTCGATTTCGCAGCGCACCTTGTCGCCCGGTTTCAGGTAGTTTTTGGTGGCCATGCCAACGCCGCCGGGGGTTCCGGTGAAGATCACGTCGCCGGGGCGCAGGGTCATCACCTTGGACAGCTCCTCGATCTGGTCCCAGATGTTGAACAGCAGGAATTTGGTGTTCGAATTCTGGCGCAGGTCGCCGTTGACAAAGCACTTGATGGCCAGCCGGTGCGGATCGCCGATTTCGTCGGCGGTGGTGATCGCCGGCCCGAAGGGACCATGGGTGTCAAAGGATTTGCCCAGCACCCATTGCGTTGTGCGCAATTGCCAGTCGCGCGCACTGACATCGTTGCCAACGGCATAGCCGAACACGGCCTTGGGCGCATCGGCGCGGGAAATGTGACGCCCGCCTTTGCCGATCACGGCCACCAGTTCCACTTCGTAGTCCAGCGCCTGGCACACTTTGGGCGCTTGCACGTCGTCATAGGGTCCGTTGATGCAACTGCTGGCCTTTTCAAACCAGATCTGATCCTTGGGGGCGACCACGCCCGCGCCGCGGGCTTCTTCGATATGGTCGGTATAGTTCAGGCCGATCGCCATCATCTTTTCGGGCGCATCAACCGGCGCTGCCAGTTTAACGTCGGAAAGTTTCAGCGCAGCGCCAGAGGTTGCAGCCCCCGCAAGTTTCGGTGCGATCTTGTCCCAGGCTGCGATAACGGCCTTCATGCTGGCGGGCGCATCGGGCACAAGGGCGCTGATGGGAACGACCTTGTCGCCGGTTAGAACGCCGTTTTCGACAGTGCCGCCGCCCTTGGAAAACCGTACTACTTTCATGATTGGACCTTTCTTTCTAAAATCACCGAAACTTTTGCCTGTCGCCCGGTCCGACAGCACGTTTCCCGGAACCGCCGCATGGGCCATTGGCCTTTGTCTGACCGCCAAGCGTTCAATTTTGTCTAGACGAGCCAAATTGATTTGTCGACAAAAAATACATTTTTTGCAAGGGCGCCCGTCTGGGGAGTATCCGGCATGAAAAAATGGCGCGCCCGGTGCGGCCTCAAGGTGATCCGCACCAGACATATCCCAGCGTCCAGCGTTGCCCCAAGCCGGTAGGCTGAACAACAGTCACCCCGCCGGCAGAAACCGCAGACAGAACAGGCCCCCGGTCAGAACGGATAGTGCTGATCCGGGTCTTCCACCGTAATCCAGCGCAGATTGGTGAATTCGGCAATCGCCGCCTTGCCGCCGAAACGGCCATAGCCCGAGGCTTTCACGCCGCCGAAGGGCATTTGCGGTTCGTCCGAAACCGTCGGGCCGTTGATATGGCAAATCCCGCTTTCGATCCGTTCGGCAATCGCCATGGCGCGGCGGATGTCGCGGCTGAAGACGGCTGCGGACAGGCCGTATTCGGTGTCATTGGCGACTCTTACGGCGGCATCATCGCCATTGACCCGGATGATCGGTTTGACCGGGCCAAAGCTTTCTTCCTGATAGATGCGCATCTGGGGGGTGACACCATCCAACACGGTCGCTTCCTGAACAGCGCCTTTGCGATTGCCGCCTGCCAGAATTTTCGCGCCTTTGGCTTTGGCATCGGCGATCAGCCCGTCCATTTTCTCGCCCGCACCTGGGGTCGCCAGACCACCCAGAACCACCTGTTCGCGCGGGTTTCCGGCGGGCAGGGCGGCGGCCCGCGCGGCCAGCTTCGCGGCAAACTCATCGGCGACCTTTTCGTCCACGATCATCCGCTCGGTGGACATGCAGATCTGACCCTGATTCATGAAACAGCCGAACACGGCCGCGTTGACGGCGGCGTCAATATCGGCGTCGTCCAGCACGATCAGCGGGGCCTTGCCGCCCAGTTCCAGCAGGGCGGGTTTCAGGTTTTCACCGGCCAGACGGCCGATGATCCGCCCGACAGTGGTCGAGCCGGTAAAGTTCACATGCTTGACCTCGGGCGCTTTGATCAGCGCCTCGACCACCGCGGCGGCATCTTTCGGGGCGTTGGAAATCACGTTCAGAACACCGGCGGGCAGACCCGCCTCGGTAAAGCAATCGGCGATGATGCGGTGCAGTCGGGGGCAAAACTCGGACGACTTCAACACAACCGTGTTGCCGCAGGCCAGCGGCATGGCCACCGCCCGTGTCGCCAGAATGACCGGCGCGTTCCAGGGCGCGATGCCAAGGCACACGCCTTTGGGGCGCGGCATGGCCATTGCCAGTGTGCCGGGTTTGTTGGCCGGGATGATCTCGCCGGTGATCTGGGTCACCATGGCGGCTGCCTCGCGGATCATGCCGGCGGCCATCATGACATTAAAGCCGATCCAGGGACCGGTCGCTCCGGTTTCAGCGGTGCCCGCCGCGATGAAATCCTTGGTCTTGCTGTCCATGATGTCGGCGGCCTTGTTCAACAGCGCGCGCCGGGCCGAGGGGGCCACGGCCGCCCAGGCGCCGAACGCGGCCTGGGCCGCGGCGACCGCCTTCAGCGCATCGGCAACAGAGGCGGCAGCCGCCTCGGTGGCGACATCGCCGGTAACGGGGTCAAGCCGTTTGAACGTGGCCCCGGATTCCGCCGCAACATTGCGCCCATTGATCAGAAATTCAGTCAGCATGATGTGAAAACTCCGGTTTGGCGACGGGCCGTCATTCGGGCGCGCGTGCTATGCCTCATCTTAAGCCGGATGGGCGGCGGTCTGTTAAGGATATTTTGCCGCGCGGGAAATTGCCGGAAAATCTGCCCTGTCGTTCAACGCAAAAGGGCCCGGCCATTTGTGCCGGGCCCCTGAGTGTCGCGTTGGGCCCTAGGAATACTGCAAGGCCTGGAACGGCGCTTGCACCGGAATTTCGGGGGCGTATTTGTTTTCGTTGATCGACAGATCGAACGGATAGGTCGAACCCTTCTGCCACTGACCGCCCACAACCGGGGTCGGCGAAACGTTCGGCACCGGTCCGGTGGCAAAGTTGATCGGCCCGACGATTGTGTTCATGTTGGTGGTCTTGATCGATTCGATCAAAGCGCCCGGGTCGGTCGGGTCGGTTGCGCGTTTCAGAACATCCATCGCCACTTCGACAAGCCCATGTTTGAAGCCCATGGGCTGAACCCACTGGCGGCCGGTTTCCGCCGAGAATTTGGCGGCAAATTCGTTGGATGTCATGCCGTTGATCGAAGATTTGAACGGGTGTCCCGGTGACCACCAGATTTCGGTGGACAGGCCGGCGGCGGTCGGGCCGATGGCTTCAACCGAGCTTGGGAACAACAGTGCCTTGGCGATGGTGGCCGCTTTGGGGCGGAAGCCTGCCTGCTGGGCCTGAACCCAGAATGTTGTCCAGTCCGGCGGCAGGAAAATGCCGGTGATAAGGTCAACATTGGCGTCTTTCAGCTTTGCGATCTGCGCGGAATAGTCATCCGACAGCGGTTCAAACAGACCCAGATCGACGACCTCCAGCCCGTGCGATTTCAACTGCGCGGCAAAACCATGTTCCGGGTTGGACATGGCCACACCGTCGCTGTCGTTTGACAGCATCAGGCCGACCTTGCGGTTGGTGTCCAGTTGCTCCCACAGGGCGGTGTAGCTGTTGACGACCTGCTGGCCGCCCCAGAAAAAGTGATAGGTCCAGTCAAAGCCCTTGGCCGGGTTGCCGCCGCGGCCAAAAAAGAACGCATCCCAGGGCGTGTCGGCGGAAACGCTGGGCACCTCGTTCAGTTCGCACTGGTCGGTGACCGGGTTCACGGTGTCCGCCGAGGAGGAGGACAACATCAGATGCACCTCGTCCTTCAGAATCAGTTCCGAGGCGACCTCAGCGGCGCGATTCGGGTTTGACTGGCTGTCCTTGCGGATCATCTTGATGTCGTAATGGGTGCCGCCGACATCGATGCCCTGGGCAAAGACCGGCTCCAACTGGCTCATCACATAGTCGTCTGCCGAACCGAAACCGGCGATCGGCCCGGTTGTCGGGCTGACCCAGCCGACTCGGATTTCATTGCCGGCACCCCAGGCGCGGCGGGGCATGATCGCCGGGGCGGCAAGGGCCGCGGCGCTGGCACCCAGCACGCGGCGCCGGGTCCATAAAGATTGTGAATAACGAGACATTGTTGGTTCCTCCCTATGACGCCGGTTGTTACGCCGCCAAACGCATTTGCGCGCCGGTCGTACCGGTCGTTGCAATCAGCATTACACAAGAATTTTGGTGAAACAACAAAAAATATATTATCTTGAGCAAGGTGCATTTTCTGGTACAACTTGGGAAAACAACAAGGGACGGACCATGGCACAGGCAGCACCAGCGCTGAAAGTTGAAGGGCTGAACAAATCCTTTGGCGCGCTGGTTGTCACCGAAGATGTGTCGTTCAATGTTGCGGAACATCAGGCGCTTGGCGTGATCGGGCCGAACGGGGCGGGCAAGACCACCCTGTTCAATCTGATTGCCGGAACTTTCAAGCCGAATGCAGGACGGATTGAGGTTTTTGGCCGGGACATCAGCCATATGGATGCGCGCACGCGCTGCCATCTGGGCATTGCCCGCAGCTTTCAGATCCCGCAGCCGTTTTCGGGCATGACGGCCTATGAAAATGTGCTGATCGGTGCCGCTTTCGGGCGCGGGCTGAGCGAAGGCGCGGCGCGGCCCCATGCAGTTGACGCGCTGGACCGGACCGGTCTGGGGCCGTTGGCGAACAAGCTGGCCGGGTCGCTGACATTGCTGGACCGCAAACGCCTGGAACTGGCGCGGGCGCTGGCGACCGGGCCGAAATTGTTGCTTCTGGATGAAATTGCCGGCGGTCTGACGGAGGCAGAGTGTCACGATCTGATTGCCCTGATCAAGGAAATCCGCGCGGCAGGAACCACCATTGTGTGGATTGAGCATGTGTTGCACGCGCTGCTGGCGGTGGTCGATCGGGTGCTGGTGCTGGATTTCGGCAAAGTCATCGCCGAGGGCGCGCCCGATGACATCATGAAAGACCCGCAGGTTGCCGCCGTCTATCTGGGGCCGGGCGTTGATGAACGGGAGGGCGAGGATGCCTGATCCGATCCTGTCCGTGAAGGGCCTGTCAACCGGTTATGGCGATTTTCAGGCCTTGTTCGATGTCAGCCTGTCGCTGAGGGAAAAATCGATCCTGGGGCTGGTCGGGGCCAATGGCGCGGGTAAGTCAACCTTGTTCAAGGCGATTCTGGGCCAATTGCCACGCAAGCGCGACATGGTGATCTTCAAGGGCCAGCCGATTGGCGATGTGCCCACCCCGCGCCTGTCACGGCTAGGCATCGCGATGGTGCCCGAGGGGCGGCGGTTGTTCCGGTCGCTGTCGGTTGAGGAAAATCTGATCCTGGCCGCAGAAAACGGACGCGCCGGAAACTGGACGGTCGCACGGGTGCTGGAGTTGTTCCCGATCCTTGGCCGCAAGCGCAAACAGGGCGCGACCTCGCTTTCGGGCGGGCAACAACAGATGGTCGCCATTGGCCGCGCTTTGGTGGCCAACCCGGACGTGATCCTGTTTGACGAAATCTCGCTTGGCCTTGCGCCGATTGTGGTCAACGACGTTTACGCCTCATTGCCGGAAATCAATGCCAGCGGTATCGCCGCGATCATCGTGGAACAGGATGTGGACCGGGTGCGGAAACTGGCGCATACGCTGGTGTGCCTGAGTGAGGGCCGGGTAGTCTTGTCGGGCGAGGCCAGGGATTTCACCAAGGCCCAGTTGACCGCCGCCTATTTCGGAGAGTGACCGCATGACCATCTTAGACGCTATCGTGCAGGGCATTCTACTGGGGGGGCTGTATGCCCTGTTCGCCGCCGGGCTGAGCCTGATTTTCGGGGTGATGCGTCTGGTGAATATCGCGCATGGCGACTTTATCGTTTTGTCGGCCTATGTGGCGCTGATGATCGTGACGGCGACGGGCCTGCATCCCTTTGTGGCGCTGATCATCGTGATTCCGCTGATGGCGGCGTTCGGCTATGCCCTGCAACGGGTGGTGCTGGAGCGCACTTTGGGCGAAGACCTGCTGCCGCCGATTCTGGTGACTTTCGGGCTGGCCGTCATCATTCAGAACGTCCTGTTGGCCGCCTTTTCAACGGATGCCCAAAGGATCAGCGCGGGGGCGATGGAAACCGCCAGCATTCCCGTGGCGGGCATGTCCCTTGGCGTGCTTCCCTTGCTGACATTCGCGGTGGCGGTGGTTCTGATCGGCGGTATGGAATATTTCTTTTTCCGCTCGCGCATCGGGCGGGCGTTCCGGGCCACGTCGGACGATCCCGAAACGGCGCAGGTGATCGGGGTGTCCACCAAACATGTGTTCGGGCTGGCCATGGCCCTGTCCTTTGCGGTGATCGCGATTGCGGCGGTGCTGCTGGCGGCGCGGTCAAGCTTTGATCCTTTCGCGGGTCCGGCGCGATTGCTTTACGGTTTCGAGGCGGTGATCATCGGCGGGCTGGGCAATCTTTGGGGCACGCTGGCAGGGGGCGTGGTTCTGGGCATCGCGCAGACTTTGGGTGCGCAGATTTCACCGTCATTTCAAATTCTTGCGGGGCACCTGGTGTTCTTTTTGATTCTGGCCGTGCGGCCCCGCGGCCTGTTTCCGAGGATGGACTGATCATGCCGAAATCCGTCGTCCGCGTTACAATCGGCCTGATCCTGATTTCCGCCATACTGGCGGCCGCGCCATGGTGGGCCGGTCGCGCCGATTTGCGTCTGATCGGCGAATTCCTGGGCTATATGTCTTTGGCGATCTTGTGGAACCTTCTGGCGGGCTATGCCGGGTTGGTGTCGGTGGGCCAACAGGCCTTTCTGGGGCTGGGGGGCTATACGCTGTTTATCTGCGTGATCTGGCTGGACCTGCCGCCTTTGGCCGCTGTTCCGCTGGCCGCTTTTACCGCCGGTCTGGCCGGGGCGATCTTTGCGCCATTGCTGTTTCGTCTGGTCGGGGCCTATTTTTCGGTCGGCACCTGGGTGGCAGCGGAAACCGTGGCGCTGATCTTTTCAGCGATCCCGTCGCTTGGGGCGGGGGCGGGGATGTCGCTGCCGGCAGCGGCGGTCAAAAGCATCGCCGAGGGGCGCGAGATGCGCGAGTTTGTGGTTTACTGGGTCATTCTGACGATCGGCATGGGCATTCTGGCCGGGACTTATTTCCTGATCCGGTCCAAGGCGGGCCTTGCGTTGATGGCGTTGCGCGACAATGCCACCGCCGCCGGGTCGGTCGGGGTTGATATATGGCGCACCCGCTTCTGGACGTATCTGGGTGTCGCGGCGGCGACGGGGACGGTGGGTGCAGTTATCTTTTTGCAGAAACTTAGGATCTCACCGGATGCGGGTTTTTCGCTGAATGACTGGACCGCCATCGTGATCTTTATCGTGGTGATCGGGGGCATCGGACGTATAGAAGGGGCGATCGTGGGCACAGTGGTCTATTTTCTGTTGCGTGAAATGCTGATTGATTACGGCACGGTCTATCTGATCGTTCTGGGGTTTGCGGGTATCGTCATGATGATCTTTTCGCGCACCGGAATTTGGGGCCTTGTTGAAAAGCATCTGGGCTGGTCCCTGTTGCCTACAAGGCGGTACAGGGATTAATGTGAACATAGGTCATTGCGCGGTGCAATTTTTGCTGCGACACGGCATTCGGAATTTTACAGGGCGGTATCAGGCGAAAAATGGATCAGGACGTTCCCAAAAGCAGAACGGCGCGCACCTGCAATCTGTTGCGCGAAGCCATCGTTCACGCCGAGTTTCAACCGGGTGAAAAGCTGCGGATCGACTTTCTGGGCAAGAAATTCGACGCCAGCATAGGTGCCATTCGTGAGGCCCTGTCGCGGTTGACCGCCGAAGGCCTGGTGCTGGCTGAACCGCAAAAGGGTTTTGTGGTGGCGCCGATTTCGCGGCGCGATCTGACCGATCTGACGGAAATCCGGGTCGAGGTTGAAACCCGCTGTTTGATCAGTTCAATCGAAAACGGCGATCTGGAATGGGAAGGCCGGGTTCTGGCGCTGCACCACAAACTGCGCGCGCTTGGCAAGGCCTATGGAAATGCCGACACGCCCGAGGCCGCCCGTTGGTTCAGCCTGCACGAAGCGTTTCACGATGCGCTGGCGGACCAGTGCGGCAATGTCTGGTGGCTGCGATTGCGGCGCGAATTGTTTGTGCAGTCTGAGCGCTATCGCCGCCTGTCGCGTCCGGTGGATGAGGTTGGACGTGACATCGTTGCCGAACATGACGACATTGCCAACGCTGCTTTGGCGCGGGACAAAACAGCGGCGGCACAGGCGATGCGCGCGCATCTGGAAAAGACCACGGCGATCATTCTGGCGTCGTCCCTGCCGTTTTCCGACGGCGCTGCGTCCTAGGCGGTTTGCCCGCCGTTCACGGCGGCATGTTTTAGGTAGAACACCCCAAATGCTTGATTGACAGAGGGTCAAAACCGAATATCGTATAAAATATATTTTTCGGGAGGACACTATGGTAATTCCACAATCAAAAGGCCTGACCGAGGCCAAGGTCCGTGACGTAGCCCTGAGCATCGTACCGGAATTGCGCACGCGCGAAATCCAGACCGAGGCCGACCGCAAAGTGCCTGCCGCGAACATCAAATTGTTGGCGGATACGGGTCTTTTGGGGGTTTTGCGGCCCAGAAAATGGGGCGGCGAAGAATTGTCGATGCGGGCCCATGTGGATGCTGTTGCCACGGTTGCCGAAGGGTGTCAGGCGACGGCCTGGGTGTTGGGCGTCTATCACGCACATGATTACATCATCGGCCATATGAGCCCGAAAGTTCAGGAAGAGATCTATTCGACCAACCCGCCTCAGGCCGTGGCTGCGGTGATCGGTCCGCGCGGCAAAGCGGTGAAACAGGATGACGGCAGTTATGTCCTGAACGGGTTCTGGCCCTTTGCATCCGGCAATGCCGCGTCTGACTGGATGCTGCTGGGCGGCGAGGTCTTTGACAAGAACGACAACCCGATTGACGCCGGTGATTTCGCGGTTCCAATGAGCGATATTCAACGGCTGGATGACTGGCATGTCGCCGGATTGCAAGGCACCGGGTCGAACTCGGTGAAGGTGACGGATGCGCGGGTGCCGGCACACCGGTTTATCTCCCTTCCCGCGTTGCTGGAGAATCAGACCGCGGCATTCGCCGACCCAAAGACCCCGGCCGTGCATAAAAGCCAGGCCGGACCGGTTCTGGGCATGTTCATTGCCACCTCAACCCTCGGTGCGGCACGGCGCAATATTGAGGAATTCAAGAAAGTCGTGCCCGGAAAGATCGTGCAATATACCGGTAACCTGAGCCATGAATGGTCGGCGTTGCAAATCAAGCTGGCCGAGGCCGACACCAAGCTGCGCATGGCGGAACTGCTGTTTTACAAGGCTGCGGATGACGTGGACGACTATGCCCGCCGCGGTGAAAAGATGCCGGTCGAACTGCGCGCGCGCTATCGTATGGACATAGCGATGGTCCCGCGTCTGTGCCGCGAGGCGGTGAATGAGCTTTATACGATTGGCGGGGCCGCGGGGCTGTCGCTGAAAAGCCCGATCCAGTTGAACACCCGCAATATTCAAGCGGCAAACATGCACGGGCTTTTGTTGTATGAGGGTGGCGCTGAAATTTACGGCCGGGCTTTGTTAGGGGTCGATGTCGGAACGCCGATCCTGTAAGCCTTCGTTTATGGACATGTCAGAAAAACATCTGCCAGCCGTTGCGCCGGCCGAATATGTTAATGCAATCGCACAGCATGTTTCGTCGGTCTGCGTGATTACGACAGAACTGAACGGCGAACGGTTCGGTTTGACCGCGACTGCGGTATCGTCGGTCTCTGCCGATCCACCCCGGTTGTTGGTCTGTGTCAACCGGTCCGGGCTGACCCATGACAAGCTGATCGAATCCGGGCATTTCTGTGTGAATGTCTTGACCGAAGAACAGGACGCGGTGGCGATGGTTTTTGCCGGTATGGGCGGGCGTGACGTTGACCGGTTTGAAACCGGGGAATGGATCAAACTGCGCACAGGTTCGCCGGCTTTGGTGGATGCGGCGGCGGTTTTTGACTGCCGGATCTGCGAAACGATGGATCAATCCAGCCACACCGTGCTGTTCGGTGAAGTTGTCGACACACGGCACCGGGTCGGGCAGGACGCGCTGCTTTATGGCGGCCGGCGGTTCCGGCAGTTGCGCAAGATGTTCTTCGGGTCAGAGCGGGCCGAAGAATATCTTTAACGCCAGAGACCATGAAGGCGGGATTGCGCATGTTGGCGCAGACAGCATGATCTAAGGGCGTAATTTCATCGCCCCTTGGTTTGCAGATCGCTTGGGCGGGCGAACGGCCCGTGAAACGGTGCTTTTAAAAAAAGCCTGGTTGGTGTAATCGAAATGATCGGCGCTGGGCGCTGCGCAACGGGCATGTGCGCAGCATCCGCCGGATATTTTTTGTAAGAGGGGAAACAGATGAATAAGACACTGACACTTGCCGCAGCGGGTTTGACTTTTGTTCTGAACGCGACGGGTGCCGCCGCGGATGGCGAAATCGCTGTGATTATTGGAAATGATCCGGTCGGGACCAGCTTTGGCTTTGCCGGGTCCTATTCGATGCCGATCGGCGGCGCCCAGCCTCCCATGTGATAGGAAATCGGCCCGGTTTCCATCACCTGCGCCGCAAGGTAGCAGGCGCAGCCGAAGGCGAACCACGTGCCGGCGAGGGTGATGATGAACGGGGTCTCCCGGCCGCGGAACAGCACGCACAGAGGCGCGCATATCAGCGGCACGACGATGATCAGGGCCGGAATATGTTCGGTCGGGAAGGTCATCACATGCTTTCGTCCTGGGCATGGATGTCGGCT
>JAURMY010000115.1 GCA_030830465.1 Alphaproteobacteria bacterium | reverse complement strand
CCCATATTGCCAGTCTGTTGATGACGTTCTTTTTCACCCAGATGCGCCCGATGATCGACCGGGGGCACCTCTATCTGGCCTGCCCGCCTTTGTACCGCCTGACCCAGGGCGCGCACCGGGTTTATTGTACCGACGAGGTTGAGCGCGACGTCTGGCTGGCCAAGGGGCTGGGCGGATAGGGAAAAATCGACATATCGCTTCAAGGGTTTGGGCGAGATGGACGCCAAGGATATGAAAGACACGACAATGAACCCCGCCACCCGCAAACTGATAAGGGTCAGCATCGACGAGGATGAACCGGGGGAAACCGGCGATCTGGTCGAACGCCTGATGGGCAAGAAACCGGAGTTGCGGTTTCAATATATCAGCGAGAACGCCCGGTTCGTGGAGGAACTGGATCTGTGAGGGGGTAGGGAAAGTTCTGAAATATAATGTTCGTGTTTCCTGGGGTTGCGTCAAAATTGTAGCTGTCTGTGATTGAAACGCTTTCCGGGAAGCCAACTAAAAAATGGCCACCGATGGCGGCGTCAAAACCTCGTACAGGTCCGTTAAAAACCAATTGTGATGGGAAAGGAGAAAAGTCTTCTGTTCCAAATTGTGCTGAAATCAAAGCGACTAGTGCTGTTATAGCCATAGTCAAATTGCCAAAATTGGCTTCATGAAACGACGCTTGTCTATCATGCTTTGATTTATTATACGCGCTCCACCAATCAGGAGGCTTTTCTTCTCCCCAATTTTTTAGCGGATGCAACATTTTTTGCTCGTCGCGCCAGTAAGGCACAATAACACGGTATTTTGACAAAAAATGAGAAACCTCGATTTTTTTGAAATCCTTGTAACCCCATTTACCATTATTCGGATATTCGTTTGATTTAAGTATTGCTTTGAAATTGGATTCAATTTCGATACAAGTTCTAACTAATAATGCATGTGTTCTTATTGAAAACGCTGACAGATTTCTGTCGGATGGCTCGATATATTCAAAAAGTTCTATAAAGTCTTTTTGCACTGCTACGGCACTTCTAATAAAAGGCGTGGCCTCAAACTCCGTAGTTCCGCGTTTAACGTAATGGAAATGATAACGCCCATTAGTAGATGGACGAACCGTTCGCCTATATGGATGTTCAATTCCCATTGTCTTTTCCAAAATCACTTTTTGCCTAGAATTCCACTCCTAGCTCGTTCCATAAGATATGATAGTTAAAACTATTTTTGTGATTTTCAACATTTACTACTCTTTTTCCCCAACTCGAGACATATTTCTAACCGATGTAGAAACGTTCTCATAATCTGCCAGTATGGGAACCCGATACTGCCTGCTTCTTAACAATCAATGCTGAACAGTAAAATTCCAACGCCGCATTTAACTCAATAAATTCTTTCCCGAAACGCCTTTCCAAAACACGGCCCCGGCCTGACACCCGGCACCTAGCTGCGTGGAAATCGCATCGGGGCCCTGCCCCGGCCCTTCCCTTCACCGCCGGATGGTGGCAGCATGACGGCCGGAAACCAGAATTCAGAGGCGCCGTGAACACTTCCCAGACACAGTCCGGCTGCTGCCCAGGCGTGGCGTCGCGCGGCCCGGTGCCGGATCTGGCCCCGCGCCAGCCATCCGCCCCGCAGGCGGCCCCCGCCCCAAGCGTTCACGCCGTAAAAATCCCCGGCGGAACCGCGATCATCGGAACAGACAGGCCGATCCTGCCGGTTGACGGCGAATCTCCGGCAAAAACCCGCAAGATCAAGCCCTTTCTGATTGACCGCTGTGCCGTCACCAATGCCCGGTTTCAGGCCTTTGTCGACGCGACCGGCTATGTCACCGAGGCCGAACGGCTGGGCGATTCCTTTGTGTTTGACCTGTTTTTGCCGGATCACATGCAGGACGGGCCGCGGGTGGCGGCGGCCCCCTGGTGGCGCGTGGTTCCCGGCGCGAACTGGCGCGCGATCCATGGACCGGGCACCGAGGAAATGTGCGACCCTGATCATCCCGTGGTCCATGTCAGCTGGAACGACGCCGTGGCCTTTGCCGTCTGGGCCGGGGGCCGCCTGCCGACCGAAGCGGAATGGGAACATGCCGCGCGCGGCGGACTGGGCGATGTGCGCTTCCCATGGGGGGACCGCGAACCGGATGACCTGTCGTTCTTTCCCTGCAACATCTGGCAGGGCAATTTTCCCAGGACAAACACCGCGCGCGACGGCCATCTGGGCACCGCGCCCGCGCAATCTTTTGCGCCAAACGGCTATGGGCTTTACAACATGGTCGGCAATGTCTGGGAATGGACCCAGCAACCGTTCAAAGTGTCGACCCTGAAAAAGGAATTCCTGCGCGCCCATGAGGGAAAAAAGGGTTACAAACTGACCAAGGGCGGGTCCTATCTGTGCCATGCGGGCTATTGCTATCGCTACCGGATCGCGGCGCGCAGCGCGACGTCGCCCGACAGTTCGATCGGGCATCAGGGGTTTCGGCTGGTCTATGATTTGGCGCCGTGACATCGTTTTGATCGCCCGCCGGCGATTTGTCGGCGGCCGGTTGGCGCGGCAGGAAGCACAAGCCAACGTTCTGAGGCGGGCAAAAGACAGGGGCACAGATGCAACGGGTTGAAACCGATATTCTGATCGTGGGTGCAGGGCCCTGCGGGTTGATGCTGGCCAATGAACTTGGCGTGCGGGGCGTCAAGGCCGTGGTCATCGACCGCGAGGACACGGTTGCCACCGCGCCCCAGGCGAATGCCACCCAGGCCCGGACGATGGAACATTACCGCCGCCACGGCTTTGCAGCCGAGATCCGCGCCCTTGGCCTGCCCATGGATCACCCCACCGATGTGGCCTATTTCACCACATTGTCAGGCTATGAACTGGGCCGGTTCCGGATGCCGCCATCGGCAGAGGCGGCGCGCTATGTCCGCGAGAATGAGCATATCTGGAACGCCGCCGAGATGCCGCACAGGATCGCGCAATCCCTGGTCGAACAAACGCTGCTGAAACATGCCCAAAAACACCCGTCGATTTCGGTTCGCTTTTTGCACGAGTTGCTGGACTTCACCGATACCGGAGCCGAGGTTACCGCCGAGGTCCGAAACCTGACGACCGGCCAGACACTTCAAATCGTTGCGAAATTCCTCTATGCCGCCGACGGGCCGCAAAGCGCGATCCGCCGTAAACTTGGCATCCGTTATGATGGCGGCGATCCGGCCAAACGGGACTTTATGGGCGGCGAGATGCTGTCGATCTATATCGACGCCCCGACATTTCATCAGGACTTGCAGCTTGAAAAAGCGTGGATGTATTGGGTTTTCAACCCGCGGCGGCGCGGCTTTCTGGCCTCGGTTGACGGCAAGCGGGTTTTTACCTTTGCAACCCAGACCCGTCCGGGCGAAAGCCTGGCCGCAATGACCGACGCGGACGCGGCCCGCATGTTCCGCGAGGCCGTCGGCCTGGACATTCCCTTCACGGTCACCGGGTTTGACACCTGGACATCGGGCCGCGCGCTGGTCGCGCCCAGCTTTGGCAGCGGCCGGGTGCTGATGGGGGGCGACGCGGTGCATCTGTTCACCCCGACCGGGGGCATGGGCTATAACACGGCGATCGAGGACGCGGTTAATATCGGCTGGAAATATGCCGCGGTCCTGAACGGTCAGGCCGGCCCTGAATTGTTGCCCAGTTATGAGGCCGAGCGCCGGCCCGCCGCCTGGCGCAACACCGGGTTTGCCGCGCGTTTTGCGGATTCAGTCGGCCTTTATGTGCCCAGTCCGGCTTTGGAACAGGACGGTCCCGCCGGCGATCTGGCACGGCGGCGCGCCGGGGCCTATCTGGCGGAACACGGCAAGAATGAGTTCACCATTCCGGGCCTGACCCTGGGTACGCGCT
>JAURMY010000114.1 GCA_030830465.1 Alphaproteobacteria bacterium | reverse complement strand
TGATCTGGCGATCTGGGCCCAGCACCTTGTAACCCATAAAATCCCGCTGCTGTGGCGTTTGCATCGCGTGCACCACTCTGACCGGGATTTTGATGTCACCACCGCGCTCAGATTTCATCCGCTGGAAATTCTGTTTTCGATGGCCTTGAAAATCATGCTGGTTCTGGCGCTTGGCCCCGCCGCTGGTGCGGTGATCCTGTTTGAGGTCATCCTGAACGGAACGGCCATGTTCAACCACGCAAATATCCGCCTGTCGCTGGGTCTGGACCGGGTGTTGCGGCTGGTTTTGGTCACGCCCGACATGCACCGCGTCCACCACTCCATCGACCGATCGGAACATGACAGCAATTACGGCTTTGCCTTGTCGATCTGGGACCGTATCTTTCGCACATACCGGCCCCAACCGAAGAAAGGGCATGACGAAATGGTGATTGGATTGCACTGGCAAGATGAACGACCCGCCCGGCTTGGTTGGGCCCTGTGGCTGCCGTTTCAACGCAAATGACCTATGACGAGATCCGCAAGGTCTGCGCGGCCGAAGGGCTGGCGATTGTCGCGGCTTTTCATCCCGGGTCCGGCGACAGCGCCCCGCCCGGCTGTCAAACCCTGATCCTGCTTGGCCCGGATGAACCCGGTTTTTGGCAGCGCCTCAAGAACAGTGCGGAATATCGCGCTGCTAACCCGGTTGACCGCTGGTCCGAGCGTGTGATCGGTGCGCTTGCGGCGCGTATCGGGGCAGAAGTCCTGTTCCCGTTTGGCGGCCCGCCCTACCAGCCTTTCATCAAATGGGCGCTCGCCTCTGGGCAGGTCTGGCAGTCGCCCGTGACTTTGCTGGTCCACAGCGAAATGGGCCTGATGGTGTCGTTTCGCGGCGCGCTGGCCCTGAAAACGCGCATTGACCTGCCCGCGCCGGCAAACGGCGCGCCCTGCGCGACTTGCACGGCAAAACCCTGCCTGAATGCCTGCCCTGCCGCGGCACTTTCCGATACCGGCTATGATGTCGCGGCCTGCCACAGCTATCTTGACGGCGCGGGGCGGGAAACCTGCCTTTCCGGTGGCTGTCTGGCACGCCGTTCTTGCCCTGTCAGCCAAACCTATGGCAGGCTCAGGGAACAGTCCGCGCATCATATGCGGGCTTTTCACAAAGGATGATCCATGAAGCGCCTGATCCTGGTCCGCCACGCCAAATCCAGCTGGTCCGACAATACCCTGAACGACAAAGACCGCCCGCTGAACGATCGGGGGAACGCTGATGCCTTAAAGATCGGGAAATGGTTGGCCGCGCGGGGCCTGCAACCGGATCAGGTGATGGCCTCAACCGCCCTTCGTTGCCGGGAAACCTGGAACGGTCTGGCCAAGGGCCTTGGCCCGGTCGCCGATGTCGCCTTCCTTGATCTGCTCTATCTGGCAACCGACCGCGAGATGCTTGAAATCCTGCACACGGCCACCGGCGAGACCGTGCTGATGCTGGGCCATATGCCGGGGATCGGCGATTTTGCCCGCGATCTGCGCCAGGATCCGCCACCCATGCACGATCTGTTCCGCAAATATCCGACCGGATCGGTCAGCGTGCTGAACCTGCATATCGACGACTGGTCGCAGGTTCACTATGGCGATGCGGATTTTGAGACATTCGCGACACCGGACGAGATGTAAGAAAGGGCCCGGCGTAATGGCCGGGTTCTACATGCCCATGACTGAGGCGATGAATACCGGCGTTGTCCAGTTGAAAAAGTCGCCATCCCGGCCCAGATTGACCACCAGGCCCAGCATAATATGCTGACCCATGCTACTATCGACGCTAGAAGCCCCGAGCTCCGCGAATACTGAAGCCGAATTGGTGATACGATAATTCACACCCGCGTGAACCATCGTGAATCTGAAGCTTGTATTGGCGCCGGTCCAAAGGCGCATGCCACCCTGCAGTCCCCACGCGCCTGCCAATCGATGCGAGATGTCAAGGTTCGCGGTGTTGACCTGAGCTGTATTGACGGTCATCCGGGCGACACGACCCTCAAGGCGGGTCGCCTCAAGTCGCCAGATTCCTTCGATGCCAACGGTATCATAGTTAAGATTGAAAAAGGTTTGGCGACCGGCAAAGACTGCAAAGTCCGTTAAAGGGTGCGGCGTAAAATTAAGGTGAACCTGCCCGGTTGTTACGGTTCCAAAGTTAGCGTCGAAGCTGTCCACACCGACCTGAACCCCGAAACGCGGTGAGATCGCAAACTTACCGTCCAAGCCGTAAACATTACCGGTTCGGTTCGTAAGATTTGATGACATTTGGTTTCCGGTCAATCGAAACTGGAGCTTCGACTCAGCGACGCCGGGCGAGGCGATTGCGAGTACCGCAGCGAAAACAAGCAAAAAACGGCGCAGAGACATAAAAATTCCCCTCATTGCGAGTAACTAAAACAGAATTCCCGTTCTATACTACACCGCGACCTTTGCTTGGACAAGTCGCACCGCAATCGCGCCACGCGTTTGGATTGGGCCACAAACGAACCCGCGCAAAAGACCAAGTTTCGCGTGAGTCCGACAGCGTATTCAGTGCCCCAGAATCTGACTCAGGAACAGCTTGGTCCGGTCGCTTTGCGGGTTGTTGAAGAATTCTTTCGGTTCGTTCTGCTCCACGATCTGGCCGGCATCCATAAAGATCACCCGGTTCGCCACAGCCTGGGCAAAGCCCATTTCGTGGGTCACGCAAAGCATGGTCATGCCTTCTTCGGCAAGGGCGATCATCGTGTCCAGAACCTCTTTGATCATCTCGGGATCAAGGGCTGAGGTCGGTTCGTCAAACAACATGATCCGGGGCTTCATGCACAAGGACCGGGCGATGGCCACCCGCTGCTGCTGACCGCCCGACAACTGGCCGGGATATTTATTGGCCTGCTCGGGGATTTTCACCTTTTCCAGGAAATGCATCGCCACTTCCTCGGCTTCCTTCTTGGGAGTCTTGCGCACCCAGATCGGCGCCAGCGTGCAGTTTTCCAGAATGGTCAGATGCGGAAACAGGTTGAAGTGCTGGAACACCATGCCAACTTCCGAGCGGATCTTGTCGATGTTCTTCAAGTCGCTCGACAATTCGGTGCCATCCACCAGAATGCTGCCTTGCTGGTGCTCTTCCAGCGCGTTGATACAGCGGATCAGGGTGGATTTACCGGACCCGGAAGGCCCGCAAATCACGATCCGTTCACCGCGCTGAACCGTCAGGTTGATGTCACGCAACACGTGAAACGCCCCGTACCATTTGTTCATATCGGTGATCTGGATGGCGACCTCGTCGGACACCTGCATTTGCGAGCGATCAATTTCGCGTTCGGCTGCCTGAGACATTTTTATACTCCCTTAACGGTGTCCGGTCTGAAGCTTGCGCTCCAGATACATGGAATAGCGAGACATTGAGAAACAGACGATCCAGAACATCAGGGCGATAAAGCCGTAAAGTTCCCAGACAATCCCGTTCCAATTCTGGTCGGCGCGGATCGCCCCTGTCAGGCCGATCGGGTCGTAAAGACCGATGATCGACACCAGAGTCGTATCCTTGAACAGGCCGATAAAGTTCGACACGATCGACGGAATGGCGATTTTCAGCGCCTGCGGCATGATGATCAGCCGCATGGATTTCCAATAATCCAGCCCCAGCGCATCTGCCGCCTCGTATTGCCCTTTTGGCAAGGCGGCCAAACCGCCCCGGATCACCTCGGCCATATAGGCACTGGCAAAAACCGTGACCATGATCATCACCCGCAGGATCAGGTCAAACACGGTTCCGGGCGGCAGAAAATAGTTCAGCAGGGTCGATGCCACAAACAGAAGGGTGATCAGCGGCACACCGCGAATGAACTCGATAAAGCCGATACACAGGCTGCGCACCACGAACAGGTTTGACTGCCGGCCAAGCGCCAGAAGAATGCCCAGCGGCAGCGACAGCGCGATGCCGGTGATCCCGATGGTGACCGACAACATGAACCCGCCAAACTTGGCGCTTTCGACCGGATGCAGCCCGATACGTCCGATTTCGGCATAATCGGCGTTGAGGGCGGAAACCGCCCCATCGTAAGAGTTCCGTATTTCTGCGGCTTTGTCCTGATCCCCCGCCGCGATTGCGGCGGCCATATCGGATTTCAACCCGGCAATCAGCTTGACCTGATCTTCAACGCCGTTCGCCTCATCCAACATGCGTTTGGCGGCGTCGCGATCGCTTTCCAGCGCCTTCACTTCGTCCGCGGAAAGCGCCGTGTCTGTCAGTTTGGCCTCCAGCCCGGAAACCACCTGTTCCTGCCGTGCGATATAGCCGTCATGCAGGAACCCGGCAGAAATGCGGTTAAGCTCGCTTACAACCGGCCCGGCCAGCAAAAGCCACCACAATATCGGTACCAGAATGGCCGCGATGGTCGCCCCCAATGTGCCGGTATAGCGTGGCAGCATCGTCAGGCAGAAATAGCCCAGAACAAACCCCGCCATGGCCGCCAGCGGCACCCAGATGGTGCCGCCCCACAAAAGGAAGAACACGACGAACGGGAAGATCGCCGTAAACGCCAGCATTTGCCGGGGCAGGTTGGCAAACAACACCGGTGCAATCGCCACCAGCATCAGAACAAAGGCCAGGATCGGCCGCCAATACAGTTCGGACGGGTAGAACCCGAACAACAACTGCGCATAGCGTTCGCGGATCACGGCCCAACAGGCACCGGTGGTCCCCTCCCCATAGGTGGCACGAATGGCATCGCGGCACTCGCTCAGCGAATTTGAGGTCCAGCTGGAATGGAACATCCAGGGCAGGATCGAGGCCAGCAGGCTGAACAGAAAGTAGATCGCCAGAATGGTCAGGATACTGTTGGTGATGCTTGAAAAAAGGTTCTCGCGCATCCACTTGACCGGCCCAGACGCCGCCATTGGCGGGTCTTTGGGTGGCAGCATTTCGGTGCGGACGTAAGTAGGTGTGCTCATCTCACCGCTCCTTCAGCTTGATGGATTCGTTGTACCAGTTCATGAACAGCGACACCGTCAGCGAAATGGTCAGATAACAGGCCATCAAGAGGATCAGACATTCCATCTCGCGCCCGGTCTGGTTCAGGGTTATGCCGCCCAGCGTGCCGGTGATGTCCATATACCCGACCGCAATGGCCAGAGACGAGTTCTTGGTCAGGTTCAGATATTGCGAGATCAGCGGCGGGATGATGACGCGCAGCGCTTGCGGCAGAATGATCAGGCTCATGGTGCGGCCCGGCCGCAACCCAAGGGCAAAGGCAGCTTCGGACTGACCGTGACTGACGGCCTGAATGCCCGAGCGCACCGCTTCCGCGATGAAGGCCGCCGTGTAAAGCGACAGGGCAATCCACAGCGCGATCAACGAGTTGCGCATATATATGCCGCCGGAAAAGTTGAACCCTTTCAGTTCAGGCAGTTCCAGCCCGATCGGCCGGCCCATGATGTAAAAGGCAATGACCGACGGGATGACAAAAAGCGCAAGATTAACCCAAACGACCGGCAGGATTTCACCCGTTGCTTCCTGCTTTTTCCGGGCGAAACGGGAAAAGGACCATATCGCGAACAGCGACAGAACAAAAACAATGATGACAACCATGGAGCCGTCAAAAAATTCCGGCTTGGGAATATAAAACCCCCGGTTGGTGAAGGCGACGGAGTCACCCAGATACATCGAAGCCGTTGCATCGGCACCGCGAAATTCGCGCGGTTGCGGCAGGCTTTCGATGAAGATCGCCATGAACAGCACGATCCACAGCAAAACCGGGACGTTGCGGAAGCTTTCGATATAAACCGTCATCAAACGGGCGATCAGCCAGTTTTTGCTAAGCCGCAGAACACCGATCAGAACCCCGATCACGGTGGCCGCGATGCAGCCCATGACCGCCAGCAACAAAGTGTTCAAAAGGCCGACAACAGCGGCGCGCCAGTGCGGGCTTTGCGATGAATAATCAATCAAAGTCTGGTTGATGTCGTATCCAGATGGATTGGTCAGAAATCCAAATCCCAATGGCTTGCCCAAAGCGGCCAGGTTGACCGCGGCGTTGTTTATCAACCAGCCCAGCGCCAACATGAACAGGAACATGGCCACCGTCTGAATGGTCAATGAACGATACCGCGTATCGTAGATCAGCATGCTCAGACGAAACGCGCTTTTTTCGGTGTCGGAAATTGCAGTCATGTTGCTGCGCTCCCTCCTGTTTTCGTTTTGCGTTGGTGTGTCGCAGGCTCATTGGCCGGCCGCGATCATCTCACCATGAACGAAGATGTCTTTTCAGACAAAAAGGGCGCGGACTTGCCGCGCCCTTTTCTTAGCAGTTCTTAACGGAACGGCGGCGAGTAGATCAGACCACCCTTGTTCCACTGTGCGTTCAGACCGCGTGCAAGACCGATAGCAGTCTTTTCACCGATGTTACGCTCAAAGATTTCGCCGAAGTTACCACCAGCGGCAATCGCGCGCATCGCCCACTGGGCGTCAAGACCCAGCATCGCGCCAAGGTCACCCTCGGTGCCGAGCAAGCGGTTGATTTCCGGGTTGCCACCAGCAGCTTTGCTCATTTCAGCGATATTGGCCGAAGTTACGCCCAGCTCTTCCGCTGTGATCAGCGCGTTCAGAGTCCAACGGACAAGGTCAGCCCACTGATCGTCGCCCTGGCGGACGAGCGGACCCAGCGGCTCTTTCGAAATGATTTCCGGCAGCAGAACGTGGTCGCCCGGATTTTCGAAAGTTGCACGTGTTGCGGCCAGACCCGAAGCGTCTGTGGTGTAAACGTCGCAAGCGCCAGCCAGATACTGCTGCTGAGCTTCTGCGTTGGTTTCGATCGGAACCGGCTCATACTTGATGTTGTTCGCACGGAAATAGTCCGCCAGGTTCAACTCGGTTGTTGTACCGGTCTGAATGCAAACCGTCGCGCCGTCCAGATCTTTGGCCGAAGCTACGCCCAATGCCTTGGGAACCATGAAGCCCTGACCGTCATAGTAGTTGACGCCCACGAAAGTGAACTTCAGATCTACGTCGCGGCTGTAGGTCCATGTGGTGTTACGGGCCAGCATATCAACTTCGCCCGAAGCAAGCGCTGTAAAGCGGGTCTTGCCGGTTGTCGGGGTGAACTTGACAGCATTGCCATCGCCCAGAACGGCGGCGGCAACGGCGCGGCAGACAGCCACGTCAAAACCATCCCAGTTGCCGTTCGCGTCGGGCAGTGCAAAACCTGCAACACCTGTCGAAACGCCGCACTGAAGAAAGCCTTTTGCCTTTACGTCGTCCATCGTACCGGCTGACGCCAGACCAGCGGCCAAACCTGCCGCTGCGAGCGTGCCGAGAAATACGGATTTTTTCATCTTTACCTCTTCCTGATGTACCGCCCAACACTTGGACGGCTTTCGGCCCTTTTGGCCTGAATTGAGATTTAACCATGCAGAGTAGTGCATGAGGTGCGGTAATTCTGAACAATTCCCCGCCCTTAGGTCAAGGGCAGTTTCCCCTGCCTGACGGTGGGTCAACCTGCGCAAAAACGGCTTTGCCTTGAAATGTAAGGATTTTTTTTAGCGCGATAAAATATTTGGCAAAGAACGCGGGGGAAATCGCAACAAAAAACCCCTCAATTATTGGGCATTTACCAGTCGAACGAACCGGAAAGCGTCCAAAAAGTCCTGGCGCTTTCGTGCCGCGGCAGACTCTGCCTCGTCGTCGCGGCCCCAAAGTTCGGCCTGCCAGTCTTCATCCAGACGCGAGATTCGCCACAAATCCTCGGGTTTTTGGTACCCTTGAACCGCCGCAAACGCCAAAATCAGCGATCCGGAAATCGCCACAAGATCATGAAATCCCGCCAGTGAAAACGGGTCCATTGCATGGGTTTTCCTGGTCAGCTCGATCAGGTTTTCAGGTCTTTGTTCAACCGGCATGACGCCGTTTGTCACCACCAGTCTGGCCCCGAATTCCCGTGCCGCCCAGTCAAGCAAAGGATCCCATTCCAGCGCCTGCCGCGCCGCCAGTTCGGCGGGATGTCCGGCACGGTAGCACAACAGATCGCTGCCGCCGTATTCGGCCAGCATGGCCGCCACTTCGGCATGTTGCGGCGTTACCTTGTCAATTGCGGCATTGGCCCGGCGGGTCATCGGCATGGTCGCCGGATCAACCTTATCGGTCTGCGCCTGCCATTCCGCGGCCACGGCCTCGGCCAGCGCGCGGCTGGGAAGCACCAGGGGCGATTTTGCCGGTGTCATCACCCGGCGGTCGTCCAGCAGAACCGCAAAGCCCCCCTCCGCCGCGCTGGCAGAGGCGGTTTTCCAGAACCTTTTCTTGAAAGACGGCGTTCTCATTCCAGTTGGCCGGTCAGTTGAAATGCTCAAACGGGTCCGCCGGGGCCCATTTGACGTGCCAGGCCAGCATGTCCCATGTCCGCGCCATGTGATCGGGCAGCGGGGCTGTCAGAACCAGTTGCGCCTTGGTCACCGGATGTTCCAGCGTGATCGACCTGGCATGCAGATGCAGTTTGCGGCTGATATCGCCCCCCAGTTGCGCGCCCCAGCCGTCGCCCTCATTGGTTTGGGCGTTGGTGCCGTATTTGCCGTCGCCCACAATCGGGTGGCCGATTTCGGCCATATGGGCGCGCAATTGGTGGGTCCGCCCGGTGATCGGCGCCAGCGCAACCCAAGAGGTCCGCTTGCCGGCCTCTTCCAGAACGGAATAATCCGTGGTGGCATGTTTCGCACCGTCGCGCGACGCGACCTCATCCGGGTGCACGCAGATCATTTTTTCACCCGCCCCGTGCGGTCCGTGCCCCGGCGCCTTGACCAGCCCATAGCGGATCGTGCCCATTTTCGGCATCGGGCTGCCGGCCACGGCCGCCCAGTAAATCTTGCGGGTGGTGCGTGCCTGAAACGCCTTGGCCAGCGCCTGCGCCACCTTGCTGGTGCGGGCCAGCAACAGGACGCCCGACGTGTCCTTGTCCAGCCGGTGAACCAGACGGGGTTTTTCGTCAAACCCGAATTTCAACGCGTCAGCCAGGCCATCCACATGGCGCGTGATGCCGGACCCGCCCTGTGTTGCCAGTCCGGGCGGTTTGTTCAGCGCGATGATGTGGTCGTCGCGATAGATCACGGCCCCCTGAATCATTTTCACATCATCAGCCGAGATGGTCTCGACCCGTTTGGGGGCCGGCGCACGGGTATCCGTATCGGGCAGCGGCGGCACCCTTACGGTTTGTCCGGCTGCCAACCTGGTCGCGCCCTTGACGCGACCGCCGTCCACCCGGATTTCGCCCTTACGGCACAGTTTTTCCAGAAACACCTGATTGATTTGCGGAAACCGTTTGCGAAACCAGCGGTCCAGCCGCTGATCGGCCTCGTCCGGTTTGACCTCAATCGTCTGAACGCCGCTCATCCTGCCAGTCCTTTCGCGACCAGTATTCCCAGGATCAGGGCGAACACGCCCAGCCCGACGGAACCGCCGACATAGATCGCCGCCAGCACGACGCGCCCGCGATCAAACAACGTATAGGCATCAAGCGAAAACGCCGAAAACGTGGTGAATCCGCCCAGCACCCCGGTGAGCAGGAACAGCCGGCGCTCGGACGACATCGCGCCAATCCCGCCGGCGGCGCCGACCAGCAG
>JAURMY010000113.1 GCA_030830465.1 Alphaproteobacteria bacterium | reverse complement strand
GCCGCCGCCAAAGCCGCCGGCGCGACCGAGTTTATCAACTATGCCACCGAAGACCTGCGCGAGCGGATCAAGGACATCACCAAAGGCCAGGGGGTTGACGTGTTTTACGATCCCGTTGGCGGCGACATGTTTGAAAAAGCTCTGCGGTCAACCGCCTGGAAAGGGCGCGGTCTGGTGGTTGGATTTGCCGCCGGGGAAATCCCGAAAGTGCCGGTCAATCTGGCCTTGCTGAAGGGCTGTGATATCGTCGGGGTGTTCTGGGGTGCTTTTCGGATGCGCGAAACCGCGCTGGACAACGAAAATTTCGCACAGCTTTTCGCGTGGTACGAGGCCGGAAAACTGAAGCCATATGTCTCGCGCACATATCCGTTGACACAGGCGACCGAGGCGCTGAATGCCCTCAAACACCGGCAGGCCGTGGGCAAGATCGTTTTGACCGCAAGTTAAGGTAAACCATAACGTGAACATCGTATGATATACCGCTGATAACAGGAAGAAAAATGGCGTCTCCCAAAAGTGTAATCAGAATTGCCGGGGCCAGCGGATACTGGGGGGATGCCAGTCTTGCGACCCGGCAATTGCTGGCCGGTGGCGGGCTGGATTTCATTGTGTATGATTACCTTGCGGAAATCACGATGGCGATTTTGGCGCGGATGCGGGCCAAGGATCCGACTGCGGGTTTCGCCGGGGATTTCCTTTCGGCGGCGATGGCGCCAAATCTGGCCGAAATTGCCCGACAGGGTGTCCGGATCGTCTCGAACGCGGGGGGCGTGAACCCTGAAGCCTGTGCCGAGATTTTGCGGGGCGAGATTGCACGGCAGGGGCTGAAACTGCGGGTGGCGACTGTGACCGGCGACGACCTTATGGCGGATATTGACGCCATTGCCGCCGATACGCCGTTTGACATGTTCAGCCGGGCGCGCTTCCCGGACCCCGCCAAGGTTGCCAGCGTCAACGCCTATCTTGGCGCGTTCCCGATTGCGGCGGCTCTGGACGCCGGGGCGGATATCGTCATCACCGGGCGTTGCGTGGATTCGGCGGTCACGCTTGGCCCCTGCATCCACAATTTCGGCTGGACCGCCGATCACCTGAACCAACTGGCCGGCGGCAGTCTGGCCGGCCATATCATCGAATGCGGCACCCAGGCGACCGGCGGCAATTTCACCGACTGGGAACTGGTGGCCGGCGGCTATGCGACAATGGGCTATCCGATTGCTGAAATCGCGTCGGATGGCGGTTTTGTGGTGACCAAACCGGAAGGCACCGGCGGCATGGTTTCTGTTGGCACCGTGGCCGAACAGATGGTCTATGAAATCGGCGATCCGCAGGCCTATCACCTGCCGGATGTCGTGTGTGATTTTTCCAATGTCACCCTGGTGCCGGATGGCCCGGACCGGGTGAAAGTGGGCGGTTTCCGGGGCTATACCGCGCCGACGGGTTATAAGACCTGCCTGACCTTTCATGACGGCTGGCGCGGCGGACATATCTTTACCTTTTACGGTCTGGACGCCGAGAAAAAGGCGCAGGCCTATGCCAGCGCCTGTTTTGAACGCACGCGGGATCTGTTCCGGCGGATGAATGCCCCTGATTTCACCGAGACCAGCGTGGAATTGATCGGGGCCGAGTCACAGTTCGGCGCCGCTCGCACGATGGGCCCCGCGCGCGAGGTGGCCGCGAAAATCGCTGTCCGCCATCCCGACCCAAAAGGCGTCGGCGCCTTTCTGAAAGAGGCGACGGGCCTTGCGCTTTCGGCCCCGCCAGGCCTCAGCGGATTTGCCGGTGCGCGCCCCAAGCCTTCACCGGTGATGGCGCTGTTTTCGTTCCTGATCGCAAAAGACCGAGTGCCGGTTTCGGTGCGGGATGATCGTGGCGCGATCCCCTATCAGGCGACGCCTGGCACGGTGAACACGCCGCGCCCGTTGCGTGCGACTCCGCCGATGCGCCCGCGCAGCGTCGGTCCGATGGTCGAGGTGCCTGTGGTCCGGCTGGCCTATGCCCGCAGCGGCGACAAGGGCGACAACGCCAATATCGGGGTGATTGCCCGGCGGCCCGAATATCTGCCATGGATTTGGCATGGTCTGGACGAACAAACCCTGACCGATCTTTTCGGGCATTTTCTGCGCGGCAAGATTGAGCGGTTTTATCTGCCCGGAACGGCAGCCATGAATGTGCTGCTGCATCAGGCCTTGGGCGGTGGCGGGACCAGCAGCCTGCGCAATGATCCCCAGGCCAAGGGCTACAGCCAACTGATTTTGGCGCACCGGATCGCGGTTCCACAGGCGCTGGCCGGTGGATTTGACGCGTGACCGGGGCCGCGGAACCACAGGGGACAACATGAAACAAGCCGAAGACTTTCGCGAAGAATTCAACACGTTAGCGGATATTCTTGCGCCACTGAACGAAGCAGATTTTGAAACCGTCACCCTGTTCAAAAGCTGGACCATCAATGACGTGATCGGCCATCTTTACATGTTTGACGTCGCCGCATTGAAATCGCTGGAAAGCGATGCCGCCTTTGCCGCGTTCTTTGCCCCGATCGCGGCGCAAATGGCGCAGGGCAAGACGATGTTGCAGGCGCAGTATCCCTGGCTTGACGGTTTGCAGGGGCGGGCGCTTTATGCCCGGTGGCGCGAAAATGCCAACAAGGTTGCCGATGCTTTTTTAGCGACGGACCCCAAGCGCCGGCTGAAATGGGCCGGACCGGATATGAGCGCGCTGTCCTCTGTCACCGCCCGGCAGATGGAAACCTGGGCCCACGGCCAAGAGGTGTTTGACTGTCTTGGCCAAACGCGGACGGAAGGGGACCGGATTCGCAACATCGCGCATCTGGGGGTGAACACCTTTGGCTGGACCTTCCTGAACCGCAAACTGCCGGTGCCCGATCCCGCCCCTTACGTGCGGCTGACCGGCCCATCGGGCGCGGTTTGGGAATGGAACGCGTCGCAGGCCGACAATTCCGTTTCCGGCGATGCGGTGGAATTCGCCCGGGTGGTGACACAGGTGCGCGCTATTGCTGACACCGGTCTGATTGTCAAAGGCAAGGCGGCACAGGATTGGATGGCCATTGCCCAATGCTTTGCCGGGCCGCCGGAACAACCCCCTGCCCAGGGTCAGCGACACCGGGCCGGGGCGGGGCAAATCTAAGTCACCCAACGGCATCGCCCGGTTTTGCCCAAGGATGATTGTCCGCACCACAGAATAGTGCTATGCGGCGCCGAACGAAAAAGAGGATCAACGGATCATGACTGCTGACTATATCGTAAAAGACATTTCGCTGGCCGCCTATGGGCGCAAGGAACTGGACATTGCAGAAACCGAAATGCCGGGCCTGATGGCGCTGCGCGAAGAATTCGGGACAAGCAAACCCCTGAAGGGCGCGCGGATTGCCGGCAGCCTGCACATGACCATTCAGACAGCGGTTCTGATCGAAACTCTGGTGGCGCTGGGAGCCGATGTGCGCTGGGCCTCGTGCAATATTTATTCAACCCAGGATCACGCGGCGGCGGCGATTGCCGAAAGCGGTGTGCCGGTGTTCGCCATCAAAGGTGAAACGCTGGAAGAATACTGGGATTACGCCGACCGCATCTTCTTTTTCAAAGAGGGTGGCTGTAACATGATCCTGGATGATGGCGGCGACGCCACCATGTACATCCTGATCGGCGCGCGGGTGGAAGAGGGGGAAACCCATCTGATCGAGACCCCGCAAAGCGAAGAGGAAGAATATTTCTTTGCCCAGATCAAAAAGCGGATGAAGGCCAGCCCCGGCTGGTTCACCAAACAACGCCACATGATTAAAGGTGTCTCCGAAGAAACCACGACCGGCGTGCACCGCCTGTATCAGTTGATGGAAAAAGGCCACCTGCCGTTCCCGGCGATCAACGTGAACGACAGCGTGACCAAGTCGAAGTTTGACAACAAATACGGCTGTAAGGAATCGCTGGTGGACGGGATCCGCCGCGCCACCGACACGATGATGGCCGGCAAGACCGCCGTTGTTTGCGGCTATGGCGATGTTGGCAAAGGCTCGGCGGCTTCGCTGCGCGGTGCCGGTGCCCGTGTGAAAGTCACCGAGATTGACCCGATCTGCGCCCTTCAGGCGGCGATGGACGGGTATGAAGTGACCACGCTGGAAGATGTCGTCAGCACCGCCGATATTTTCGTCACCACCACCGGCAACCGCGACGTGATCCGGATCGAGCATATGCGCGAGATGAAGGATATGGCGATCGTCGGCAATATCGGCCATTTCGACAATGAAATTCAGGTCGCCGCCCTGCGCAACCACAAATGGACCAACATCAAGGACCAGGTGGACATGATCGAGATGCCCTCGGGCAACCGGATGATCCTGCTGTCGCAAGGCCGTCTTCTGAACCTTGGCAATGCCACCGGGCATCCGTCCTTTGTGATGTCGGCCAGCTTTACCAACCAGGTTCTGGCGCAGATCGAGTTGTGGACCAAGGGCGATCAGTACCAGAATCAGGTCTATGTTCTGCCCAAGCATCTGGATGAAAAGGTCGCGCGGCTGCATCTGGCAAAGATCGGTGTGAAACTGACCGAACTGCGCAAAGAGCAGGCGGACTATATCGGCGTCAGCGCCCAAGGTCCGTTCAAGCCGGAGCATTACCGGTACTGACATGCAGCGGTTCCTGCGCGCGGCCACTTTGATCGGACTGGCACTGGCCGTTCTGGTTTTCGGGGTCAGGTGGAAGGAATCCCATGCGCAACATACGGGGCGGTTTTCGGCCCCGGCTGTTCTGAAAATGGCTTCTGAACCGTTGGCTCCGGCGTTGAATGAGCCAACGGTCAAAGTCAAGGAAACCTATTACAAAGTGTTCGGCCGGACCGGTCGGGACCTGAAAACCGAGATGCGGCGCAAAGGCCCCAAGGGATTCTGGGCCTATACCCGGTGGCATGTGCGCTGGTCGTCGGATTGCCGGATCGTGCTTGAGATAAATTATACCTTTCCGGAACTGGCGGACCGCGCGAAAGTGCCGTTAACCTTGCGGCTTGAGTGGGACAAGATGATGGAGCGTCTTGTGGCACACGAGCGCGGCCATGGCGAACACGGGCGCACAGCGGTTCAGGAAATGGCCCGGGCGCATTGTGAAAATGCCAAAGCGATCATCGACAAATGGGCGGCGGAAGACAAGAAATACGACAATGACACCCATCACGGCGCAAGCCAGGGTGTGGTTCTGCCCAATTAGCGCGAATTGCGTTGAACTTGCATCACCAATCGCTGCCTGAAATCAAAGATTTCAACGCGTTCGGCGATGCAATTTGCGCCAGGTATACCGAAATTCGCTTTAGCACGCCGGCGCAAAGTTACCGGGAATTAACCTTAACCTGTGGATTTCGTTGCGTATTTTAGACAGATCAAGATTGCAAATCCGACGGCCCCGGCCTAGGGTGAGCGCATCGGGCCAGTATGGCCGGGACTTTTTCAGGAGCGTGTGGCGCGTCAGGCGGTACGCACGTGCGGTGATGGAGGGTCCCGAGGGGTTGGGACCCTCCAATTTTTTTCAGATACCAAACAGCGTCAGCACGATTCCGATGATGGTACAGCCGACCACCGCATAGGCCCCGTCGATCAGCGACAGGTTGCGCGGCCGCCCGGCATAGGCATAATTGGTCACGATCCAGGGGGCGACCAGAAACAGGCCGATCCCGAACCCGCCCATGATGCCTTCAAACAAGGTGGACATTTGGGCCATGACAAAAACATGCCGCATCATCCCCGAGACCAGAACCACCGCGATGGCGCTGATGATGAACGGTGTGGCATTGGCGTTCTTCGGCCGCCCGTTTTCATCACATTCCACCCCTGCCGCCGCCATCCACGGCTTGGCCAGGGCCATGTACCAGACGGCGCCAAAGGCATAGGCCCCTGCTGCCGCAACCAAAACTGCTATAAACTGCATAGATGTCTTTCCCGATTTGTTGTTATGGCGCGAATCTAGCCAAACTCGGGGTAAAAACCAAGCGCTACAACCCGCCCAGCGCGCAGATGATGTCCCATTCCTGCGGCAGCACCGGCTGAACCGACAGGCGGGTGTTCCTGACCAGCACCATATTGGCCAGACGCGGATCGGCCTTGCACATGTCCAGCGTAACCGGTGTTCGCAGGGGCCGGATAGCCCGGATATCAACACAGTCCCAGCGGGGATCGTCGGTGGTGCTGTCAGGATGCGACAGGGCGCAAACCTCAACAATGCCAACCACGGCCTTGCCGGTTTGCGAGTGATAGAAGAACCCCTGATCGCCCAGTTTCATCTGTCGCATATTGTTTCGGGCCTGATAGTTCCGCACGCCGTGCCATTCCTCGCCTCCGGGTGCCTTGGCCAGCTGGTCGTCCCAGCTCCAGGTGTCGGGTTCCGATTTGAACAGCCAGAATGCCATGTCAGCCTCCGTCAGATTTCGGTTTTCAAAGGGCGTGACAGCAGGGCGCGCACGGCCTCGGGGATGGTCAGTTGATGTTCCAGAACCGCCGTGACGATCCCCGTCAGCGGCATCGCGACCGACCGGTTTTCGGCCAGGGTCAACGTCGCGCGCGCCGTGGCGACGCCCTCAAACGTGGTGCCTTCGGCGATACCGCCGCCCCGGCCCAGTTCATATCCCAGCGAAAAGTTGCGCGATTGCATCGACGTGCAGGTCAGTGCCAGATCGCCCAGTCCGCTTAGCCCCGAAAGCGTTGCTGGATTGGCCCCCAGATCGACGGCCAGCCGCACCATTTCGGCATAGCCGCGCGTCATCACCGCCGCGCGCGCGCTTTCTCCCAGACCGGCGCCCATGGCGATGCCACAGGCAATGGCAATGACGTTCTTCAGCGCGCCGCCCAGTTGCGCCCCGATCAGGTCATCGGTTAGGTAAAGCCGAAGCGTTGCGGTGGACAAGGTGGCTTGCAACGCCCCGCCCGCATCGGTCGCGGCGGCAAGGGTCAGGGCCGTGGGCAGGCCACGCGCGATTTCGGCGGCGAATCCGGGGCCGGTCAGAACGGCACCGGCGGCGCTTGGCACAACCTGCGTCAGAACTTGGCTGGGCAACAGGCCGGTGCCTTTTTCAACGCCTTTACAGCACAGTACACAGGTTTTCTGCGCCAGAAACGCGGCATTGCTTTCCAGGAACCGGCGCAGGTTCTGGGTTGGGACCACCAGCAAAACGATCTGGGCATCCGCCATGCATGCGCTGTCGGCTGAGATTCGCAGCCGGTCGGGAAACGCCGCCCCGGGCAGATAGCGCCGGTTCATCCGCGCCTGGTCCATCGCCGACGCAGCCACAGGATCACGCGCCCAAAGGGTCACGTCCTGACCGTCCCCGGCCAGGGCAATGGCCAGCGATGTTCCGAACGCACCCGCGCCGGCGACGGCGATTTTGGTCATGCCTTTGCCCCCTTTTTACCTGACCCCAACATAGGCTGGCTGGTCTGGTCAAGGGGCCATCGCGGACGGGCGGATAATGTCAGGTCGCTGGTCTGACCGCTGCGGAACATCTCCAGCCCGGCCCAGGCGATCATGGCCGCGTTGTCGGTGCAATAGGCCAGCGGCGGGGCGATGAAGCGAAACCCGGTTTGCGCGCACAGGGATTGCAGCCCCGCGCGGATCGCCGTGTTCGCCGCGACGCCGCCGGCAACCGCCAGAACCGGCGCGGGGGTTGGGGCGGCTTTAAGGAATGCCGCCATCGCACGGCGGGATTTCTCAACCAGAACATCCCGAACTGCGGCCTGAAATCCGGCGGCCAGGTCGCAGACATCCTGCTGTGTCAATCCGCCTTGCATGGCGACACGTTCATCGCGGGCGCGTCGGACGGCGGTTTTCAGGCCGGAAAATGACATGTCACATCCGGGCCGGTCCAACAGCGGCCGTGGCAGCGGAAACCTTGCCGGATCGCCGCCTTTGGCGGCATGTTCAACCGCAGGTCCGCCGGGTTGTTCCAGCCCCAGCATCTTGGCGGTCTTGTCAAAAGCCTCGCCTGGGGCGTCATCAATCGTGCCGCCCAGTCGCCGGAAATCGTCAAAGCCGCGCACCGCCAGAAACTGACAATGGCCGCCGGAAACCAGCAACATCAGATAGGGAAAATCCAGCTGATCCGTCATCCGCGCGGTCAGGGCATGTCCGGCCAGATGGTTCACCCCGATCAGGGGAACGCCCGCACCAACAGCAATGCCTTTGGCACACATCACGCCCGACAGAACACCGCCAATCAGGCCCGGCCCCGCCGACACGGCAACGGCATCCAGATCGCGCACCCCAAGCCCCGCTTGCGTCAGCGCCTGTTCCACGCAAATGTCCAGCTTTTCGGCATGGGCGCGGGCGGCAAGTTCAGGCACCACGCCGCCAAAATCGGCGTGCAACGCGGTTTGCCCGATCACCACCGAGGCCAGAATCTCAGGCACCTGACCCGGCAAATGGCGCAGAACGGCAGCGGCGGTATCGTCGCAACTGCTTTCCAGTCCTAATATGATCGTTGGCTTGGTCAATCCCGGATCTCTTGCTTGCAGGCTTTACCGCAGGTAACACCTGTCAATATGAACGGCAATCCCGCTACCCTGATCCTGCTGACCCGGCCGCTGGCGCAATCGCTGGCCTATCGCGATGTCCTGATGCGGGATATGGCGGCGGGGGCGGCGATCATCGTGTCGCCGCTTTTCAAGATTGAACCGGTTGACGGGGTTCTGGACCTGCGCGGGGCAACCGCGCTGATCTTCACCTCGGTCAATGGGGTTGGGGCCTTTTGCCAAAGGTCCGAAAGGCGCGATTTTATCTGTTATTGTGTCGGCGACCGCACGGCGGAACGGGCCGCTGAAATGGGGTTTGATCCGGTTTCGGCGGATGGAGCGACGGATGACCTGCTGCGGCTGTTGCGCGAAAACCCACCGACGGGAAAGATCATCCACATCCATGGCGCACATGTCGCGGCGGATCTTTTGGCACCGCTGGCGCGGGAAGGGGTGAACATTTCCGAAACCGTCCTGTACCGGCAGGCCGAAACCCCCCTGACCGCAAAGGCGCTGGATGGGATCGCAAAGGCCGATCATGTGATCGTGCCATTGTTTTCGCCCCGAACCGCACGATTGTTCCTGGGCCAAACCGATGCCGGTAGCCGACGCAAAATATCGCTGGCCTGTATCAGCAAGGCGGTGGCCGATCAGGTTTCGGGGCACGGATTCAGAGCCGTAACAATCGCCACACATCCGACCGCAGACAGCGTCACGCGGGAAATCGCCGCATTGCGGTAACGCGCCCGCAATTCCCTTGTGAGGACCCCGTGCCTTGCCTATCTTAAAAGGAAAGCGGTCGTTCTGCGCGGCCTTTGGACTGTATTGATGGGGGATGGATTCCGTGGCAACCAAAAAGACGACTCCCGCCTCTGGCACCCCCCGGCGCAAAACTTCGGCAAAGGCCGCGGCAACCAAGGGCGAAACCCCCAAGTCCGAACCGGTGGTTCTGGATCCGCCTGCCAAGGCGACAGCCAAACCCGCAGCCAAACCCGAAGTGATCGAGGCGAAAGCGGTAGAAGTCACCCCGGCGGAAAAGACCGGCCCGGCGGATTCCCCGAAACCGGTCGATAAACCGGCCCCGGAAAAACCCACCGAAAAGCCGTCTGACACACCGGCCACCACAGCACCACAGCCAAACCCTGAACCCGCCAAGCCGAATGTGCAGGCGCCAAAACCTGAAGCACCGAAATCAGGTGGCGGGTTTGGGCGTTTCGCAGCCCTTTTCGCCGGTGGTGCCGTGGCGGCGGCGCTGGGCTATTTCGCCGGGATGAACGCAACCCCGCAAGTGGCGGTTCCGGTGGATAACAGCGCGGAAATTACCCGCGTTCAGTCCGAACTGACGGGCAAGATCGAACAGCTTCAGGCGAAACTGGACGCGATGCCAACCGAAGCGCCGGCGCAAGACCTGTCAGGGTTCGGGGCGGAAATCCAAAGCCTGAAAGACGCCAGCACCGCCGCGACCGAGGGGCTGTCGGAACGGCTGGCTGCGGCGGAATCCCGGCTGAAGGAAATGTCAGCTGAGCTTGATGCCGCCCGCGTCCAGATGACGGAAAATCTGGGATCCGCCGGGGCGCAGCTTGGCACCGCGGCGACCGATCTGGCACAGAAATATGACGCCGAAATTGAAGCGCTGAAATCCCAGATCAAGGCCCAGATCGACGCCAATTCCGAAATGGCCAAAACGCTTGAAGCCGTTTCCGACAAGGCCACCGAACAGCTGTCCGAAGCCCGCAGCAAAATTGCGGAACTGTCGTCATCGGCGGTTGAAACCGTCCGAAATGCCGATCTGACTGTCGCCGTGACGCGGTTGCAGGCGGCGATTGACACCGGGAAATCCTATGCCGCCGTGTTGGCCGAGGTGGCGAATGACGCTGCTGTGGCGATCCCCGATGCTTTGACGAAATCCGCCGAACAGGGTGTCGCACCGCTTTTGAAGCTTCAACAGGATTTTCCCGAAGCCGCCCGAAACGGGTTGAAGGCGTCAATCAAGGCGACGGCGGGCGATGGATTTGCCGACAAGCTGGCGGCATTTGTCAAGGCGCAGGTCGGGGCAAGATCGCTGGAAGAAAAGCCGGGCAATGATCCCGATGCCATTCTGTCCCGCGCGCAGGGTGCGTTGAACCGGGGGCAACTGCAAGATGCGGTTGATCTTGTGCGGCAACTGCCCGCCGACGGGATGGCAGCCATGTCGGACTGGATTTTGCAGGCGCAGAACCGTTTGGATGCCT
>JAURMY010000112.1 GCA_030830465.1 Alphaproteobacteria bacterium | reverse complement strand
GCGTCTTGCCCATGCGCCGCGCAAGCAGGATCTGGCCCAACACATTGTTGATCTTGTGCGCACCCGTGTGGTTCAGCTCATCGCGCTTCATGTAAACCTTGGCACCGCCGAATTTTTCGGTCAGACGCTCGGCGAAATATAGCGGGCTGGGGCGGCCGACATAATGCTTCCACAGATCGTCCATTTCGGCCCAGAAGGCCGGGTCGGTCTTGGCTTTTTCATATTCCGCTTCCAGGTCCAGGATCAGCGGCATCAGGGTTTCCGACACGAAACGGCCACCGAACTGGCCAAAGCGGCCCCGTTCATCCGGGCCGGCCATAAAGGAATTGAAAAGGTCCTGGGGCATCGTCATTCTCCTGCTGCGGCTTTCAGAAAAGCCGCTATTTTGTCTTTGTCCTTGATCCCGGGGCTGCTTTCCACGCCCGAGGATACATCAACCTGTGTCGCGCCGGTCAAGCGCACGGCCTCAGCCACATTTTCGGCGGTCAGGCCCCCGGCCAGCATCCACGGCACCGGCCAGCGCCGGTTTGCGATTAACCGCCAGTCAAAAGCAAGACCGTTTCCGCCCGGAAGTTCGGCCTGTTTAGGGGGCTTTGCATCAACAAGCAACTGGTCGGCAACGCGCCCGTAAAGGTCAAGCTGCGGCAGGTCACTTGCATCGGCCACGCCCACGGCCTTCATCACCGGCAGGCCGAACCGGGCGCGGATGGCGCTGACCCGCTCAGGCGTCTCACCACCGTGCAATTGCAGCATATCCACGGGCAATTCATTCGTGATCCGGGTCAAAAGCGCATCATCGGCATTCACCGTCAACGCCACTTTGCAGACCCCGGCAGGCACGGACACCATCAGTTCGCGCGCCTGGGGTATCTCAACATGGCGCGGCGATTTCGGGAAAAAGACAAAGCCGACATACCGTGCCCCGCCCGTCACGGCGGCCCGCACATGCGATGGGTCCGACAAGCCGCAGATTTTCACCAACATCAGGGGTGCCCGGCCTTATTCCAACAGGGCAAGCACATCGTCCTTGCCCTCGCCGGTCTTGTCGCGCAGGCCTTTGACTTCACGTTCCAGACGGTTCATCTCGCGCTTGCGGCGGCTGGCGTCGGCGCGCAACTTGTATTCGCGGAAATATTCCCACACGAAACCGATCAGCAGGCCAACAACGATGCCGCCGAAGATCACCAGAAACAGGGGCAGGCTGAATTCATTCGCAACCGGCAACAGGGTTAGCAGATCTTCCGGCACAACGTGCAATGTCACGGGCTGCCGGTTTGCCAGGGCGACGGTCACCAGAATGATGCCGACAAGCGCCAGAAATAGGTAACGTAAATAGCGCATCAAGGTCCCGTCTGTTCAGAGGGTCAGTCGCCGTTCAGGCGGTCCCTCAGCAATTTGCCGGTCTTGAAGAACGGCACGTGCTTTTGCTCTACCTCGACAGATTCGCCTGTGCGGGGATTGCGCCCCACTCTGGCATCCCGCTTCTTGACTGAAAACGCGCCAAAGCCGCGCAGTTCGACCCGGTTGCCGTCCGCCATGGCCTGAATGATCTCATCAAAAATGGTACCGACGATGCGTTCAACATCGCGTTGGTAAAGATGCGGATTTTCATCGGCGATTTTCTGGACCAGCTCGGAACGGATCATGTCATGCCCCCCAGGCGAAAATGATGTACGTGTGCACGGTAGATTTCAAAAGACTACACGGGATATTGGCAGAGTTTAGCCATTCTGGGAATAGAGTGTCTGCGAATAAATGGCATTTCCGCGCGGCGAGGACCGGAAATTTTCCAAAAACCCGTCAAAAATTCGTTTGCGGCCTCAAGCGGTTAACCGAATCTGCACCTGTCTGGCGGGCGGATTATTGTGATTCGCGATCGTGACCCCCATAAAAAACGGCCCCGCACGGGGGCCGTTTTCCAGACTAACAGCGGGTTTTTCCCGGCTTATTTGCCGTCCTGATTTTTCAGGGCAGCGCCAAGAATATCGCCCAGCGAGGCACCGGAATCCGACGAACCATACTGTTCCACGGCTTCTTTTTCCTCGGCGATCTCGCGCGCCTTGATCGACAGGCCCAGACGACGCGAGGCTTTGTCAATGTTGGTCACACGCGCATCGACGTGATCGCCGACCGAGAAACGCTCGGGGCGCTGTTCGGCACGGTCACGGCTAAGGTCGGAACGGCGGATGAAGGATTTCATACCGTCATGTTCAACCTCGATGCCGCCGTCTTCGATCTTGGTGACAGTAACGGTGACAACGGCGCCACGCTTGACACCAGCGGTGGCATCGGCGAACGGATCGCCTTCCAGCGCCTTGATCGACAACGAGATACGCTCTTTTTCGGTGTCAACATCGGTGACGATCGCGCGGACCATGTCGCCCTTGCGATAGTCTTCCATGGCTTCCTCGCCGGACCGGTTCCAGTCCAGATCGGAAAGGTGAACCATGCCGTCGATGTCGCCATCAAGACCGACAAACAGACCGAACTCGGTGATGTTCTTGACTTCGCCCTGAACCTCGGTTCCGACCGGATGGGTCTTTTCAAAGTTCTCCCAGGGATTGCCCTGGGTTTGTTTGAGGCCCAAGGAAACCCGGCGCTTGGCGCTGTCGATTTCCAGGATCATCACTTCGACTTCCTGGCTGGTGGACACGATCTTGCCCGGATGGACGTTCTTTTTGGTCCAGGACATTTCGGATACGTGAACCAGACCTTCAACACCCGGCTCCAGCTCTACGAAAGCGCCGTAATCGGTGATGTTGGTGACACGGCCGGTATGCACGCTTTCCAGCGGGAATTTGGCCTCAACCGCCGACCAGGGATCATCCTCAAGCTGCTTCATGCCAAGGCTGATGCGGTGGGTGTCTTTGTTGATCTTGACGATCTGAACCTTGATGGTTTCGCCGATTGTCAGGATCTCGGACGGGTGGTTCACACGGCGCCATGCCATGTCGGTGACATGCAGCAGGCCGTCAACGCCGCCCAGATCAACGAAGGCACCGTATTCGGTGATGTTCTTCACAACGCCGTCAACTGTGTCGCCTTCATTCAGCTTGCCAACGATTTCGGCGCGCTGTTCAGCACGGGATTCTTCCAGAATCGCGCGGCGCGAGACAACGATATTGCCCCGGCGACGGTCCATTTTCAGGATGATGAAAGGCTGCGGCATGTTCATCAGGGGGCCGGCATCGCGCACGGGGCGCACATCCACCTGCGAGCCGGGCAGGAAGGCAACAGCGCCGCCCAGATCCACGGTGAAGCCGCCCTTGACGCGGCCAAAGATTGCGCCTTCGACGCGCTCTTCTT
>JAURMY010000018.1 GCA_030830465.1 Alphaproteobacteria bacterium | reverse complement strand
TTTCCACCAGCCTTTGCGCCTCGACCGTGGCCAGCCGGTCTTTGGTCTGGCCGACGAATTCCGGTTCGCGGATGAAACAGCTGACCATGGCACAGCCGCCTGACATCACGTCGTCGCGGGTGATCTGGGCCGCCTTGCGGTTGTTCACCAATTCGCCATAGGCGCGGATGCCTTTCAGAACGGCGGCCCAGAAACCGGCCTCATGCGTGCCGCCTTCGGGCGTGGGGACGGTGTTGCAATAGGATTGCACAAAGGCGTCCACCGAGGGGGTCCAGTTGATCGCCCATTCGACCGATCCGGCCGTATCGCTGCCGAATTTTTCCGCGAACTGGACCTTTCCGGCAAAGGGTTTGTCGGCATAAGTGGCCGAGCCGTTCAACTGTTCGCCCAAATAATCGGCCAGCCCGCCGGGGAAGTGAAACACCGCGTTTTCCGGGGTGTCGTCGCCTTTGCCGATGATTTCGGGCGCGCATTTCCAGCGGATTTCGACGCCGGAAAACAGGTAAGCCTTGGACCGGGCCATTTTCAACAGCCGCGCCGGTTTGAAATGCAGCGACCCAAAGATGTCAGCATCGGCATGAAAGGTGGTCCTGGTGCCGCGCCGGTTCTGGGTGGGGCCCAGATTTTCGATGCCACCCTGCGGGATACCGCGCGAAAATTCCTGAACGTAAAGCTGTTTGTTGCGCGCCACTTCAACGCGCATGTGATCCGACAGGGCATTGACAACCGAGGCGCCCACCCCGTGCAGGCCGCCCGAGGTCTGATAGGCCTTGCCGCCGAACTTGCCGCCCGCATGCAGGGTGCACAGGATCACCTCAAGCGCCGATTTGCCGGGGAATTTCGGGTGCGGATCGACCGGTATGCCGCGCCCGTTATCGGTGATGGTGACGGCATAATCGGCGTGCAGTTCCACCTCGATCCGGCTGGCATGGCCCGCCACTGCCTCGTCCATCGAGTTGTCCAGAACCTCGGCCACCAGATGGTGCAGCGCGCGCTCATCAGTGCCGCCGATATACATGCCCGGACGCTTGCGCACCGGCTCCAGCCCTTCAAGGACTTCGATATCGGCGGAAGTATAGGCGGCCTGGCCCGCATCGGCTGTCAGAAGGTCGGTCATGCTCGGTCGATTCTTTTTGTTGGTTGGCGCGCATTAGAGCATTTTGCGCGGTCCGGGGGCAAGCGCGGGTGTTCCGGGTTTTGTAATTACATTGTATTGACAATTTGAGAGTTATAACCTAAAGCTTCCAGCCTATTTGCAAAGGACGCGCAATGTTTATCGAAAAGTCGCGCAAACAGACGCAATTTCGCATCCCCGCGGACAAACTTGACCTGATTGATCGCGTGGCAAAGCTGGAAGGGCGCTCGCGCACCGATGTGGTTGTTGACGCAGCCACCCATTATGCGCAGGAAGTTTTGTCAGCACAGACTGATCTCGCTTGGGACGATCAGGATTTTCAGGCGTTTGAAGCGGCATTGGCAGCCCCCGCGGCACCCTCTGCCTATGTGGTGGCCGCGCGCCAGAAAAAGCGGATTTGGGAGGCTTGATCCTTTCGCCGCCCAGCCCGTTGGACGAAGGCCAAGATGTCACCGGTTTTGACTGTGGCATGACCGCTATGAACGGCTGGCTGCAAAGAACGGCTTTGAAATGGCAACGAAATGGTGGTTGCCGGGTTGTGGTTCTGGTGGACGCGCGCAACCAGGTGGTTGCCTATTACGCCTTGTCCACCGGGCAGGTCAGGCGGACCTTGGCCCCCAAGAACATCACCCGAAACACGCCGGACCCATTGCCGGTGGTTCTGATGGGGCGCCTGGCGGTGGCAAAGACGTGGCAGGGTAAGGGGGTCGCGCGGGATCTGATGTTGGACGCGTTTGACCGGGTGCTCGCTGTCAGTCAGACCGTCGGGGTGGTTGCGCTGGTCGTACATGCGCTGGAACCTGGCGTGGTGCCGTTTTATGCGCGGTTCGGATTCCAGGCGGCGCCAAGTGATCCGTTGACATTGTTCAAGCGCGTCAAGGATATCGCAGCTGAGGTTTAGGCGCATCGGGAAGATTTGCTTTTGGCCGAGTTTGACGCTCTTTCTGGCCTTATCCACACCTGAATCTGGCCCTATCCCGCGCGGCTGTGCTGCGCCAAAATCCAAATTGATAACTGCCGCGGAATACCAGGGTCAGACGGCCGGGCGGCGCGCTTTCTCCTCCCGTTGAGGCGCGTCGCTTTCGGTGTTAAACTTGGGTTCGCGCATGCTCCAACGGCCGCCAACGGCACTTCCCTAAGGACTTTTGACATGGAATCAGGTTTTCACACCAATGATCTGGAACGGGTGGTCGAAGCCGACCGTGCCCATATCTGGCATCACCTCAGCCCGCACAAGAAATATGAAACCCAGGATCCGCTGGTCATCGTCGAAGGCAAGGGTATCCATGTCTGGGACGCGAAGGGACGCAAGTTTCTGGACGCGGTTTCCGGTGGTGTCTGGACCGTCAATGTCGGCTATGGCCGGGAAAGCATCGCCAATGCGGTGCGCGACCAACTGGTCAAGCTGAACTATTTCGCCGGGTCCGCCGGGTCGATCCCCGGTGCCTTGTTTGCCGAAAAACTGTTGGAAAAGATGCCCGGCATGACGCGGGTTTACTATTCCAACTCGGGTTCGGAAGCGAACGAGAAGGTCTATAAGATGGTGCGCCAGATCGCGCATAAGAAATACGGCGGCGTCAAGCACAAGATCCTTTACCGCGAACGCGATTATCACGGCACCACGATCACCACCCTCTCAACCTCGGGTCAGCCGCAACGCGCGGCGCAATACGGTCCGTTCACGCCGGGCT
>JAURMY010000111.1 GCA_030830465.1 Alphaproteobacteria bacterium | reverse complement strand
CATCAGGGCGGCAGCAAATGGATCGGCACCGCCGGCACCTCGCCGTTCGGGGCATATGGTTTCAACCCCGAAGGCGTGCGCATCGGTCAGGACAAATCCCGCCACCAGCGCGCCACCAAAGTCTGGGACAAGCGCGAGTTTCGCAATCTGGATGACAGCGTTGAACTGGGCACGCGCAACATCAAGGTGGCGCTGAAACGCCTGCGCCGCTGGGCCCGGGAAGGGGCCGACGATGAACTGGATCTGAACGGCACCATCCGCGCCACCGCCGAACATGGCTATCTTGATATCAAAACCCGCCCCGAACGGCGCAACGCGGTCAAAGTATTGTTGTTTCTGGATGTGGGCGGCTCGATGGACCCCTATATCAAACTGGTCGAGGAACTGTTTTCCGCCGCCAAAACGGAATTCAAGCATCTGGAATATTTCTATTTCCACAATTGCCTTTACGAAGGCGTCTGGAAAGACAACCGCCGCCGCTGGACCGAACAAACCCCGACACAGGACATCCTGAACACCTACGGGCCTGATTATAAATGTATTTTCGTCGGTGACGCCTCAATGTCCCCATACGAGATCGCCTATCCGGGCGGTGCCAATGAACATTGGAACCCCGAGGCCGGCTCGGTCTGGCTGAACCGGACCATCGACAGCTGGAAACACAATATCTGGATCAATCCCCTGCCGGAAAAACACTGGACCTATACCCAGTCGATTCAGATGATCCGCGAGATTTTCGGCCAGCGCATGTATCCAATGACCCTGAAAGGCATTGAATCCGGCATGAAAGACCTGGTGCGGTGATCCCCGGGCTGCGCCTGTTATGGCAAAGCCACAAAGGTCTGGTTCTGGCCTTCGCACTGGCCGCGGGTGTCACGGTTTTCTTCCTGACCAGATCAGTCTTGTTTGCCATCTACTGGGCCGACCCTGCCCACCGGTTTCAACCGATTGAGGCCTGGATGACACCGCGCTATATCGGCTATTCCTATGACCTGCCGGCAGAGGATGTCGCCGCAATGTTGGGTCTGACAGGCACGCCCGCTTTTCGGCCCACCCTTGCGCGGATAGCCGGGGAAAGGGGCGTCCCCGTGGCGGACCTGATCGAAACCCTCAGGCGCAACCTGCCCCCCTCCCCGGTCAAGCCGTGACCGAACAGATCGTCGAACTCGTGCCGCAATATGGCCTGTGGCTGCTGGCGGCGGTGGTGTTTTCCTCCTGCCTGGCGCTGCCGGTCCCCTCGTCGCTGGTGATGCTGACCTGCGGTTCTTTCGTCACCGTGGGGGAACTTGCGGCACTGCCCACTTTGTTCACGGCCCTGCTTGCCGCCATTGCGGGCGATCAGACCGGGTTTTTCCTGGGCCGAAAAGGCGGCCAGTCACTGCTTGCGCGACTGTCGCGCCACCCGGACCGCGCCGCCCTGCTGAACAAGGCCCGCGACTGGATCGAAAAACGCGGCGGCCCCGGCGTGTTTCTGTCGCGCTGGCTGGTCAGCCCCTTGGGACCCTATGTCAATTTCATTGGCGGCGCGACCGGGCAGAACTGGCGTCGCTTCACCCTGTGGGCGGCGGCGGGTGAACTGGTTTGGGTCACGCTTTATATTGGCCTTGGCATGCTGTTTGCCGAAAATATCACGGCGGTCGCCGAAATCGCCTCCAACACCAGCGGCCTTCTGGCGGCGGGGCTGATCACCCTGTTTCTGGGCTGGCGGCTGTTGAAACTCTTGAAACAGACCAAACCGGCCCCCTGACATCTTTGTTCGATAAATACTCAAATCCGCGCCGCAGGCGCTGAAAAGACTTGTCCCGCAGGGACGCCTTTGCCTAATGTCAGCCATGTCAGATGCCCCGGTCGTTCATATTGATGTCGCTGCGTTTCACCGCGACCCTTATCCCGCGTTAAAGCAAATGCGGGCGCAAACGCCGATCGCCTATGTGCCGGAACTGGGCGCGACCCTGTTCACCAAACGCGACGCGATTTTCGTCAACGAAAAAATCACCGAGGTGTTTTCCTCGCACCAGCCCGGCGGGCTGATGACGGTCCTGATGGGCGAAAACATGATGCGCAAGGATGGTGCGGCCCATATGGCCGAGCGCCGGGCGATTTTTCCGGCAGTCTCGCCCCGCACGGTGCGCGATGTCTGGATGGCCGAATTTCGCGCCGCCGCCGAACGCATTCTTGACGATCTGGCGCCAAAAGGCGGCGCGGATCTGGTGCGCGACTATGCGATGCCGGTCTCGGCGGAAGCCCTGAAAACCATCACCGGCCTGTCGAACATGCATTTCGCGGAAATGGACCGTGTCAGCCAGGGCATGATGGACGGGATCGCCAACTACACCGGCGACCCGGCGGTTGAGGCGCGCTGCAACGATTGCACGGCCTCAATTGATGCCCATATCGACGCGATGATACCGGCCTATGAGGCCGAACCCAACCAATCGCTTCTCAGCGTCCAGATGCAGGCCGGCCTGTCGGACGGCTCGATCCGCGCCAATGTGAAACTGGCGATTTCCGGCGGCCAGAATGAACCGCGCGACGCCATCGCCGGGGCGATCTGGGCGCTGTTAAAGCACCCGGACCAAAAGGCGCGGGTTCTGGCCGGGGACATTGGCTGGATGCAGGTGTTTGAGGAATATGCCCGCTGGACATCCCCCATCGGCATGTCGCCGCGCCGGGTTGCAAAAGAACACGTGGTGGACGGCGTGACTTTCTCGCCCGAGGAACGGATTTTCTTCATGTTCGGTTCGGCCAACCGCGACGAGGATGTGTTTGACAACCCGGATATCTTCGACCTTGCCCGTGACACAGGCCCCTCCATTGCCTTTGGTGCCGGGCCGCATTTCTGCGCCGGGGCCTGGGCCAGCCGCGCCTTGATCGCCGATGTCGCCTTGCCAATGGCCTTTGCGCGGCTGAAAAACCTGCGTTTGGCGGACGGGGCCGATCCGCAGCCGGTGGGCTGGGCCTTTCGCGGCCTGACCTCCCTGCCTTGCGTCTGGGACCTCTGAACCCCATATCCGCCCCATGCTGAAATTCACCCCGATCCTGCTGGCGATCCTCTGGGCCCTGGCGATGTACCGCTTCTCGGCCTGGCGCACCGCGCGGGACCTGGATGCAAAATCCACCCGTCTGGCCGACCCGGCGCTGTTGCGGATGACCGAAACCATGGCCCGCGCGCTGGAATTGACGCAGATCCCGGTCCATATCTATGAGATCGAACCGGTCAACGGCCTTGCCGCCCCGGATGGCCGCATTTTCATCACAAGGGGCTTTTACGACAAGTACCGCAAGGGCGAGGTCACCGGGGCGGAAATCGCTTCGGTCATTGCCCATGAACTGGGCCACGTGGCCTTGGGCCATTCCCGCAGGCGGATGATCGATTTTTCCGGTCAGAATGCCATTCGCCTGGCCCTTGGCATGGTGCTGGGGCGATTGATCCCGGGGATTGGCGTCTATCTGGCCAATATGCTGACCGGCCTTCTGGCCGCGCGTCTGTCCCGGCAGGACGAATACGAGGCCGACGCCTATGCCAGTGCCTTGCTGGTCAAATCCGGGATCGGGGTTGCGGCGCAGAAATCTCTGTTCCGCAAGCTGGACGCCCTGACCAAGACCGGCGGCGGACAACTGGCCTGGATGATGAGCCATCCAAAGACCGAGGACCGGATCAAGGCCATTGAAGCGCGCGAGGCGATCTGGAACCGGTGATCCGTTTACCGTTCAGTCCGGTAAGTGCCGCCGGGTGGGAATGCGTATTTTCACCAAAAAGAAGCCAGTGCTTTTCCAAGCCTTGGCAGGTTCGCCTTTTTCAAAAGCCTGCGGATCGGCAAGGACTGGCCGGACAGATGTTCGGCCTTAAGGCGCACAGCGTCGATCGCGGTTGCAATTTTCGCAGGCTGTTCCTGCCAGAGATCACATAAAAACCCGTCCGGATCGCGCCTGAGGATGTGATGGTCGGCCAATATCCGGGTTGGAAAATCTTTCAGATTTGCGGTCACCAGAATTTCCGCCCTCCCGGTGATGGCGGCGGCAAGGACATGGGCGTCGTCGGGATCCGGCAGCAAAAGACCCTTTTGTAGCACCGGATCGGGCGGCACCTCCGCCGCGGGCCATTCGGCGCGCAGCAGGGCGATT
>JAURMY010000110.1 GCA_030830465.1 Alphaproteobacteria bacterium | reverse complement strand
GCGCGGCTGACAGACGCGGAATCCGACAGCCTGACCAAATGGGTCGAAAAGGGCGGCCTGTTGGTGCGCTTTGCCGGGCCAAGGCTGGCGGCGGAAAGTCTGGATCAGAAAGACGACGATCCCTTGCTGCCGGTGCGCCTGCGCCCCGGCGGGCGCAATGTCGGCGGGGCGATGTCCTGGGGCGCGCCGAAATTGCTGCAACCTTTTGCCGAAGGCTCGCCGTTTTTTGGCCTGACCGTGCCGGATGATGTCAGCGTGTCATCCCAGGTGATCGCCCAGCCGGATCCTTTCCTGTCGGACCGCACGATCGCCTCATTGCAGGACGGCACGCCGCTGGTCACCCGCAAGGCGTTGGGGCAGGGGCAGGTCGTGCTGTTTCATGTCACCGCCAATGCCGAATGGTCAAACCTGCCGCTGTCTGGCCTGTTCGTTGCGATGCTGGAACGCTTGTCGGTTTCCACCCGCGTCGCGGCACCCAGCGCGGCGGATTTGGCCGGGCAGGTCTGGCAGCCACAGGACGTGATGAACGGCTTTGGCGATCTTCATAAGGGCGACGCCCTGCCCGGAGTTCCCGGCGAGGTTCTGGCCGCCGCCAAGGTCGGGCCGGACCTGCAACCGGGGCTTTACGGCAATGCAGAGCGACAGGTTGCGGTCAATGCGGTGGCACCGGACCGGGTGATTTCGGCGGCAGTCTGGCCGCCATCCGTCGCGGTTGAGGCGATGGACACTGCGGTTGAACAGCCGCTGAAAGCCTGGCTACTTGGCGGCGCTTTGATCCTTTTGATGGCGGATATTCTGGCCACGCTCTGGATCAGCGGGCGTCTGACCGGGCCGCGCACCGGGGTGATTGCCTCGGCCCTGCTGGCGGCGTTTCTGGTCGTGCCCGAGGCCCGCGCATCGGATGAAATGGCCCTTCAGGCCACCCGCGATACGGTTTTAGCCTATGTCAAGACCGGCGACAGCACCACGGATGCGGTTTCGGATGCCGGGCTTCTGGGCCTGTCGGTCACGCTGGCGACGCGCACAGCCGTGGAACCCGCCGCCCCGATCGCGGTTGACCTTGAAACCGATGAACTGGCGTTTTTCCCGCTGCTTTACTGGCCGGTGACCGAAAGCCAACCCGCCCCGTCCGAGGCGGCTTATCAAAAGCTGAACCGCTATTTGCAGGATGGCGGCATGATCCTGTTTGACACGCGCGACGCCAATCTGGGCCGGTTCGGCACCACACCCAACGGACGGCGGTTGCAACAACTGGCAGCGTCCTTGGATATTCCGGCGCTGGAACCGATCCCGGCGGATCATGTTCTGACCCGCAGTTTCTATCTGTTGCAGGACTTTCCGGGCCGGTTTGCCCGCTCGGATGTCTGGGTTGAGGCTGCACCTCGTGATGCGGCCAAGGTCGACGGCATGCCGTTTCGCAACCTCAATGACGGCGTGTCGCCGGTGGTGATCGGCGGCAATGACTGGGCCGCGGCCTGGGCCATCGACCGGGATGGAAGGCCGCTCTATCCGGTGGGGCGCGGAAGTGCCGGCGAACGCCAGCGCGAAATTGCCTATCGCTTTGGCGTCAATCTGGTGATGTATGTGCTGACCGGCAACTACAAGTCCGATCAGGTTCACGTGCCGGCCCTGTTGGAAAGGCTGGGGCAGTGACATGGTGACGGACATCGTTTTTGACCCGTTGCTGACCCTGCCGCTGCTTGCGGCCCTGGGGGGGCTGGCGGCTGTGCTGATCCTGTACGGCCTGTGGCGCGGATTGCGCGGTTGGGGCCTGCGGTTGCTGGCCTTTGCCGTTGTGATGCTGGCGCTGGCCAATCCCTCGCTGCGGGTTGAGGACCGAACCCCCCTCAGCGATATCGTGTTGGTTGCCGTGGACCGCAGTTCCAGCCAGCAGGTCAAGCAAAGGCCGGATCAGACCGATGCCGCCCTAGCCCGCGTTCAGGCACAATTGGCAGAGATGGCGGGGGTCGAGGTGAAAACCGTCACCGTTAGCGACGCACCCAACGGCAGTGACGCCGGCACCCTGCTGATGTCCGCCCTCAGCAGCGCGGCGGCCGAGGTTGCCCAGTCCCGTTTGGCCGGCGCGATCCTGATCACCGACGGGCGGGTCCACGACATGGCGCTGGCCCCGGATTTCCCGGCCCCGGCACATATCTTGCTGACCGGCCTTGCCGGCGACTGGGACCGGCGGCTGGTGATCACCAATGCCCCGGCCTTTGCGATCATGGGCGAGCCGGTGATGCTGCGCCTTCGGATCGAGGATCTGGGCGCGGTGCCATCTGCGGTCAGGCCCGAAACCGACATCACCATCGCCATCGACGGCGGTGAACCGCAGGTGTTTCACGTCGCCACCGGACAGGAACTGGAATTGCCGCTGAAACTGGCGCATGGCGGGCAGAATGTGTTGCAGTTTCAGGTGCCCGAAGTGGCGGGCGAACTGACAAACCGGAATAACGCGGCGGTGGTTTCGATCAATGGTGTGCGCGACCGGTTGCGGGTGCTTCTGGTCTCGGGCGAGCCCCATGCGGGTGAGCGCACATGGCGCAACCTGTTGAAATCCGACAGCTCGGTCGATCTTGTGCATTTCACCATTCTGCGCCCGCCGGGCAAACAGGATGGCGTGCCGGTCAAGGAATTGTCGCTGATCGCCTTTCCCACGCGGGAACTGTTTCTGGACAAGATCGATCAGTTTGACCTGATCATTTTTGACCGCTACCGGCGGCGGGGCATTCTGCCCTCGGTCTATCTGGAGAATGTCGCCCAATATGTGGAAAAGGGCGGCGCGGTTCTGGTGGCCACGGGGCCGGCCTTTGCCGGGGTGGAAAGCCTGTACCGCTCGCCGCTGGCGCGGGTTTTGCCGGGCAGCCCCTCGGGCGGGGTCTATGAGACCGGGTTTACCCCGCTGATATCCGAGCTTGGCCGCCGGCATCCGGTGACCGAAGGGCTTGAGAACTTTGCACCGCGCCCGCGCGCTGAGGATGGCACACCGGGCTGGGGCCGGTGGTTTCGCATGATCGATCTGGAAAAAAGAGCGGGCAACACCGTCATGACCGGCCCGGATGACAAACCGCTGCTGATCCTGGACAGGGTGGGCAAGGGCCGGATTGCCATGCTGGCCTCGGATCAGGCCTGGCTGTGGGCGCGCGGTTTTGAGGATGGCGGGCCGCAACAGGAATTGCTGCGCCGGCTGGCCCACTGGATGATGAAAGAACCCGAACTGGAAGAGGACGCCCTGCGCGCCACGGTTCTGGGCCGTGACGTGACAGTGACCCGCCGGTCGCTGGAACTGGGCGCGCGGGCGGTCTCGGTCACCGGCCCGGATGGCAAATTGCAAACCCTTGCGATGACCGAGATTTCCCCGGGCCGCTACACGGCGGGCTTCAAAGGGCAGGAAAACGGGCTGTACCGGCTGCAGGAGGGCGGGCTTGACTCGGTTGTCGCGCTTGGCCCCACCGCCCCGAAAGAGTTTGAAAACGCGATTTCCTCGGGCGAGGCGGTCGCGCCTTTCGTCGCGGCGACCGGCGGGGGCATTTTGCGGCTTGAGGATGGCACGCCCGATATCAGACAGGTCCGCCCGGGTCGTGTGGCCGCGGGACGGGGCTGGATCGGAATTACCCCGCGCGACGCCTATGTTGTGGCTGACATCCGGTTGCGCCCGATCGGGTCCGCCCTGTGGTTCCTTTTGATCGCGGCCGCGCTGTCGCTGCTGGCATGGCGGCGCGAGGGCCGCTGAGCCTTTAGAAACATATTGCTTTTAGGGCAGTTTTGGTAATATAAAATTACCAATTAAAGCGAGATGCCCATGGACATGCCAACGCCCAATCCGCTGATCCTTGCCCGCAAGACAAAGATCGTCACACGGCTGCAATCGGTGCTGCCCAAAGGGGCCGTGATCCATGAACCGGTGGAAACCCGCGCCTATGAATGCGACGCGCTGACCGCCTATCGCTGCCCGCCTTTGGCGGCGGTCCTGCCGGCCAGCACCGAAGAAGTCGCGGCGGTGCTGAAAATTTGCCATGAGGAAGGGGTTCCGGTTGTGCCGCGCGGCTCGGGCACGTCGCTGGCGGGCGGGGCCTTGCCGACGGCGGACTGCGTGATCCTGGGGGTGTCGCGCCTTAATCAGGTTTTGGAAACCGATTATGACAACCGCTTTATCCGGGTTCAGTCAGGCCGCACCAACCTGAGCGTGACCGGTGCTGTCGAAGAAATGGATTTCTTTTACGCCCCGGACCCCAGCAGCCAGCTGGCCTGTGCCATTGCCGGCAATGTGGCGATGAACTCCGGCGGGGCGCATTGCCTGAAATACGGCGTGACCACGAACAACCTTTTGGGCGTAAAAATGGTGCTGATGGATGGCACGGTGGTCGAACTAGGCGGCGGCTATCTGGACGCGCCGGGACTGGACCTTTTGGGGCTTGTCTGCGGCTCGGAAGGGCAGTTGGGCGTGGTCACCGAAGCCACCCTGCGCATTCTGCACAAACCGGAAGGTGCCCGGCCGGTGCTGATGGGATTTGACAGCAATGAGGCCGCCGGCGCCTGTGTGTCGGACATCATCAAGGCGGGCGTTTTGCCGGTGGCAATCGAGTTCATGGACCGGCCGGTGATCCGCGCCGCCGAAGCTTTCGTGCATGCCGGTTATCCCGATGTCGAGGCGCTGCTGATCATCGAGGTGGAAGGCTCGGACGCGGAAATCGACAGCCAGCTTGCCAGGATCATCGAGATATCCAAGTCCCATGATCCGGTGGACCTGCGCGAAAGCAAATCGGCCGAGGAAAGTGCCCGCATCTGGGCCGGTCGCAAGGCGGCCTTTGGCGCGATGGGGCAGATCAATGATTACATGTGTCTGGACGGCACGATCCCGGTGTCGCAACTGCCGCTGGTGTTGAAACGCATCCGCGAACTTTCCGCGCAATACGGCCTTGATGTCGGCAATGTGTTTCATGCCGGTGACGGCAATATGCATCCCTTGATCCTGTTTGATGCGAACAAGCCCGGCGATCTGGAACGCTGTGAGGCGATGGGGGCCGATATCCTGCGCCTGTGTGTAGAAGTGGGCGGATGCCTGACTGGCGAACACGGGGTAGGCGTGGAAAAACGCGACTTGATGTTCACCCAATACAGCAAGACGGATATTGAAACCCAGTTGCGCGTGAAGGACGTGTTTGATCCCGGTTGGCTGCTTAATCCCGCCAAGGTGTTTCCATTGTCGGCAACCGAAGGCCGACGCGGCCCGTTCATATCGGCGGCATAGGGGGCTTTGCCCCCAGACCTGCGGTCTTCCCCCAGAATATTTTTGGAACAAAGATGACACTGACTCCGCAAAATGAGGCTGAACTGGCAGAGGCGATCAAAGGGTCCGCCGGTCCGCTGAAAATCAGGGGCGGTGGCACACGTCCGGTCGGCCAGCCGGGCGCCGGGGCCGTGTTGAGCACAACCGGTTTGCGCGGCGTTCGGCTTTATGAGCCGGGGGCGCTGACGCTGGTGGTCGGCGGCGGAACGGCCCTGTCGGAGGTCGAGGCGCTTTTGGCCTCGGAAAACCAGCGTCTGGCGTTTGAGCCGATGGATCACCGGGCATTGTTGGGCACGCAAGGGGAGTCCACCATCGGCGCTGTGGTCGCGGCCAATATTTCCGGGCCGCGCCGCGTGCAGGCGGGGGCGTGTCGGGATTTCCTGCTGGGGGTCCGGTTTGTCGACGGGCGCGGCGATATCCTGAAGAACGGCGGACGGGTGATGAAGAACGTTACCGGTTACGATCTGGTGAAGCTGATGGCGGGATCCTTCGGCACGCTTGCGGTGCTGAGTGAGGTGTCGCTGAAAGTTCTGCCCCGGCCCGAAACCGAAGCGACGCTGGCCCTCGAGGGGCTGGACGATGCGCGGGCCGTGGCCGCGCTGAGCGCGGCTTTGGGATCGGCCTTTGACGTGACGGGTGCCGCGCATCGGCCCGGCGGGCAGACCCTGATCCGGTTGGAGGGATTTGCCGCCTCGGTCGCCTATCGGGTGGAACGGTTAACGGCGCATCTGGCGCGCTTTGGCGCGCCCAAGATCATTTCGGACGCCCAAAACAGCGCCGCATTGTGGCGCGGGGTGCGGGATGTTGCGGATTTCCACGGCGGCGGGGGTGACGTGTGGCGGATTTCGGTGAAGCCGTCAGATGGGCCCAAAGTTGGGGACCGTTTGGACGGGATCGCAACCGGGTTGCTTTATGACTGGGGCGGCGGGCTGATCTGGGCTCGGGTGGCCGAGGGTACGGATTTGCGCAGCCATCTTGCCGGCATCCCCGGCCACGCCCGGCTTGAACGGGCGGCGGATGCGGTCAAGGCGCGCCTTGGCGTCTTTGGCTCGGGCGGGGCGGTGGCGGACCGGCTGGCTGCCGGTCTGCGTGCGCGATTTGATCCGGATGGCAAATTGAACCGTGGATTGATGGGGTAAGCAATGCAGACGAATTTCACCCCCGCACAGTTGGAAAACCCCGCGATCCAGCGGGCCAATGAGATCCTGCGCTCTTGTGTCCATTGCGGTTTTTGTACCGCCACCTGTCCGACCTACCAGGTGCTGGGGGACGAGTTGGACAGTCCGCGCGGGCGCATATATCTGATCAAGGACATGCTGGAACAGGGCCGCGCCGCCGACGCCCAGACCGTGAAACATGTGGACCGCTGCCTGAGTTGTCTGGCCTGCATGTCAACCTGCCCATCGGGCGTGCATTACATGCATCTGGTCGATCTGGCGCGTGCGCATATCGAAAACACCTATGACCGGCCCTTGGGCGACCGGCTGATGCGCTGGATGCTGGCGCGGATTCTGCCCTATCCGAACCGGTTCCGGGTGGCGGTTCTGAGCGCCTGGATCGGGCGGCCGTTTCGGCGGTTGCTGCCCGCGCGGCTGCGGGCGCTGGTTGATTTTGCACCGCGCAGCCTGCCTCCGGTCAGCCGCAACGACGACGCGCAGGTTTTCGCCGCGATCGGCACGCGGCGCAAACGGGTTGCGCTGATGACGGGCTGTGCGCAAAAGGCGCTGAACACCGATATCAATGACGCAACGATCCGCCTGCTGCGGCGGCTTGGTTGTGACGTGGTGGTGGCCAAAGGTGCGGGCTGTTGCGGCGCTGTTACCCATCACATGGGCAAGACCCGCGAAAGCCATGCCACCGCAGCCAGAAACATTCGCGCCTGGATGGCAGAGATTGACGGCGAAGGGCTGGACGCGATTGTCATCAACACCTCGGGTTGCGGCACGACGGTCAAGGATTATGGCCATATGTTCCGGCATGACCCGCTTGCCGCCGAGGCCGCGCAGATCGCAGCCCTTGCGCGCGATGTCTCGGAAGTGCTGGTCGAGCTTGACTTGCCCCAGCAGGCTGACCGGGGCCTGCGCGTGGCCTATCATGCGGCCTGTTCGCTGCAACATGGGCAACAGATCAAGACCCATCCCAAGACCCTGTTGCGAAAGGCGGGGTTTGACGTGGTAGAACCTGCGGATTCCCATTTGTGTTGCGGTTCGGCGGGCACCTATAATCTGCTTCAGCCTGCGATTGCCGGGCAGTTGAAAACCCGCAAGCTGGCCACGCTGGCCGCCACACATCCGCAGGTGATCGCCGCCGGGAATATCGGCTGCATGATGCAACTGGGTGCGGGGGCCGATGTGCCGGTTCTGCACACGGTCGAGCTGCTGGACTGGGCGACCGGGGGGCCGAAACCCCGCGCCTTGCAATAGCGGCAATTTTCGGCTCTTGCTGAAATATCCCCACAAAGCGGCCTTAGTTTCGCCCAATCCGACCGACAGTTTGTGCCTTGGGGGCGCTGACTTGAGGATGAAGGATGCGCTTAGGAGTTCTGCTCGCGCTCGTCATTGGGCTGGTACCCGCATGGGTTCAGGCGAAAGACACGGTGGGTCTTGTCGGCTTGAAAACCAGCGACCAGGCCCGCGCATGGGAGGCCGTCGGACGGGTCAACCTGACCGGAACCGGATTTTGCACCGGTGCGCTGATCGCACCGCAACTGGTGCTGACGGCGGCCCATTGCATGTTTGACAAGAACACCGGCCAGCGCATCGCCATTGACAAGATTGAGTTTCTCGCCGGCTGGCGCAGTGGCCGCGCGGCGGCGCAGCGCAACGCCAAACGGGTGATGATCAACAAGGATTACCGGTACAAGAACGAAAAACGTCTGGACCGGGTTGCGGCGGATATCGCCCTGATCGAGCTTGACGCCCCGATCAACAACACCCGCATCCTGCCGTTTGACTGGGCCGACCGCCCGGCAATCGGCCAGCAGGTGCAGGTGGTCAGCTATGCCAAAGACCGTGAAGATGCACCCTCAATGGAGGAATCCTGCCGCGTTCTGGGAAAGAACCCTAGCGTTCTGGTCCTGTCCTGCCATGTGAATTTCGGCGCCTCTGGTGCGCCGATCTTTGTGATGCAAAACGGGGTGCCGCGCATCGCCTCGGTGGTGTCGGCCAAGGCGGAATGGAACAACCAAAAGGTCGCGTTGGGGGCGTCGCTGGGGCTGCCTCTGGAAGAACTGATCGCGGAACTCAACGCTTCTGCCGGGTCGTTTCAGAAGGTCGAATCGGTCAGTTCGAACCTGTCGGGCCTAACCGGCAGCGGTCAGGCCAGCACAAAATTCAAGAAACCCTAGGGGCCTTGAACGCAAAAAACACCCTCCTATATATCTGTCATCGGGCGCCGGTTACCGGGCCTGGTACCTAACAGGGCCTGTCCGTTTTGGAAGGCCGCAACAGATGTATCGCTTCTCAGGAGGATGCCATGCGCAATTTTGATTTTACCCCGCTTTACCGTTCGACCGTCGGCTTTGACCATTTCGCCGACCTGATTGACCGGGCCTTTGCCGGGGATGTCACCCAGACAAACACTTACCCGCCCTTCAACATCGAGAAGACCGCCGAAGATGCCTATCGCATCGCGATTGCGGTCGCTGGATTTTCCGAAGATGAGCTGACAGTGGAAACCCGCGACAACCAGTTGTACGTTTCGGCCCGCAAGGTCGAGGAAACTAAGGACGAAGGCAAAACCTTCCTGCATCGCGGGATCGCCCAAAGATCGTTTGAAAAGCGGTTTCAACTGGCCGACCATGTGATCGTCACCGGCGCAAGCGTTGAAAACGGCATGTTGCAGATTGATCTGGTCCGCGAAATGCCCGAGGCGCTGAAACCCCGCCGGATCGACATCAATGTCACCAAATCGATCCCGGCCAGCAAGACCGCCAAGGCCCTGAACAAGGCCGCCTGACGAGGCCTGTTTCAAGGCGTCAGGTTGGTGCACCTTACGTTAAAAAGCCCGGGGCGCAGCGATGCGCTCCGGGTTTTCTTATGGCGTTTCAGCGGGACAGGCTGTCAGCCAGCCGCATCAGGGAAATGGCCTTGGCGCGATAGCCGAAATCGTCCGTCCCCCGCGCCCCGGCTGCCAGATCAATCGCGTCGCGATAGGCCCAGTCCCCCAGATATTTTTCATCGCCTCGCAGCAACTGGCCAAATCCGGCGATCGCACTGGCAAAACGCGCGTCGTCGTCAGGGGCGGCGTCGGTATC
>JAURMY010000109.1 GCA_030830465.1 Alphaproteobacteria bacterium | reverse complement strand
GCCATGCCTTCGGCGGCGGCCTGTTCTGAGGCGCCGTCGAGCCAGGGGATCGGAAACCATTCATAGCCAAAGGGGTTGCCCGAGCATTTGTTCGGCGCATCCGGGGCGATGAACGTGGTGTCCGGCATATGCGGCTGAAGCGGATCGGCCAAACCCAACAGATCATTGCCGTCCGCGCCATAGCCGTGCAGCACGATCACCAGTGATTTGGTTTTTCCCGAAGCGGCGCCGCGGCGGCCGGCCTGCAATTTGCGTGTCATCTGATCCCTTCCCGTTGCTTTGCAACCCGGTAATACGCCCACAAAATCCGCGCGGCAACCGACTGCCACGGCGACCAGTCCAGCGCCATCCGGCGCAGCTGTTTCTCAGTCGGCCTTGTGCCAAGGTCAAACACGATCCGGGCCGCTTCCTGCAAGGCCAGATCGCCCGGCGCGAAAACATCCGCCCGGCCGAGGCTGAACATCGCATAGATTTCCGCCGTCCAGCGCCCGATGCCTTTGATCCGGATCAGCGTTTCGATCACCGCCTGATCGGCCATATCTTCCAGCGCCGCGTAATCGGTGCCACTATGGGCCAGCGCCTGGGCGTAAAGGATCTTTTGCCGCGACAGGCCGCAGGCCCGCAGGTCCTGCTCGGACGCGGCGGCGACGGCCTTTGGATCGGTCATTCCGGCGGCCTGCATCCGCACCCAGATCGCATTGGCCGACGCGGTCGAGACCTGCTGGCCGATGATCGCGTTCAGCAGATTGTCAAATCCGCCGGGCCTGCGGCGCAGCGGCAAGGGGCCGGTTTGGGTCAGGGCCAAAGCAAAGGGCGGATGGCGTTCGGCCAGCCACGCGGCCCCTTCGGACACGTCGGCATCGGTTCGGATGATCCGGCTAATCATGGGGCAACGCCTGTTCCCGCGCCCAGATCAGCGCCGCCGCCACCGTCGATACCCGCACCGCGTCGGGCGGGGCCGGGCGGCGGATCATCGCGACCGGCAGACCGAGGGCGCGCGCCGCGTCCAGTTTGGTGCGGCTGGCCCGACCGCCGGAATTTTTCACCACCAGCCAGTCAATCGCCAGTTCCTGAAACAACTGGCGCTCGGCGGCCTCAGAAAAAGGCGGGCGGCTGATCAGGAATTCCCCATTGTCAAAGGGAAACCGCCGCTCGGCCCGGTCAATCTGGCGGCAGATCAGATAGCGGCCCTGCATGTTTTCATAGCGGTCCAGTGTCTGTCGCCCGGTCGCCAGAAACACCCGGCTGCCGACCGGGATCAGGCCGGCCGCATCGGATTCGCTGTCGATCGGAAACCAGCGATCGGTCGGTTCGGCCTGCCATTCCGGGCGCAGATAACACAGATAGGGAATGCCCGCGTCGCGGCACACGGCGGCAGCGGTTGCTGACATGCGGCTGGCAAAGGGATGGGTCGCGTCCAGCACCGCCCCTGTGCCGCTGGCGGCCAGATAGGCACGCAGCCCCTCGGCGCCGCCAAAGCCGCCCGTGCGCGTGGCGCAGGGCATCGGGGCGGGTTGCTTGGTCGCCCCGGCCAGCGAGGCCGTCACCTCAAGGCCACTGCCCGCCAACCCTTCGGCGATCAGACGGGCGTCGCCGGTGCCTGCCAACAGCAACAGCTTCACGCGGCGCCCGCCCTTGCGATGACCGCCCCGGCCCGGTCGATCACCACGATATCGGGGCGGATCGCGCCGCCCAGAAAGGCCTGAACATGAGACAAAGCAGCCTCGGCCACCGCCTGCGCTAGCACTGGCCCGCCGATGTCATAGGCCTGCAACGCCGTGTTGGCGGCGCTGACATCGGGCAAACCCGCCGCCTGTGCCATTTGGTTCAACGCCGCGAAATCCACCTGCGACCGGTCCGAATGCAAATCCATCGCCCCCTGCGCCAGCTTGGTGATCTTGCCGATCCCGCCGCCAATGGTCAGCCGCGAAACCGGGTGCTTTTTCAGGTATTTCATCAACCCCCCGGCGAAATCCCCCATATCCAACATGGCGTGATCCGGCAGGTCGTAAAGCCCCTGCACCACCCGTTCCGAGGTTGCGCCGGTACAGCCCGCCACATGCGCCTGCCCGGTTGCCCGCGCCACATCCACGCCCCGGTGGATCGAGGCGATCCAGGCGGCGCAGGAAAAAGGCCGCACGATGCCCGTAGTGCCCAGAACCGACAAACCGCCGGTGATGCCAAGGCGTGGGTTCCAGGTTTTCGCCGCCAATTCAGCGCCGCCCGGAATGCTGATCGTAATGGCGACATCGGGGGCGCGGCCGAACTCAGCGGCGCAAGCCTGCACCACCTGCGTCATCATCAAGCGCGGCACCGGATTGATCGCCGGTTCCCCCACCGCCACCGGCAGGCCGGGTTTGGTGACGGTGCCCACGCCCTCACCCGCGTGAAAGCTGATTCCATTGCCGCCTTGTTCGACCCGTGCGCGGATCAAGGCCCCGTGGGTGACATCGGGGTCGTCGCCCGCATCCTTGACCACCCCCGCCTCGGCCCAACCGGGCCCCTGCGCGCGATAGGCCAGCGCAAAAACCGGCTTTTCGCCTTTGGGCAGGGTGATGCAGACATTTGCCGGAAAATCGCCGCCCCACAACGCCATCAGCGCCGCTTTTGTCGCGGCGGTGGCACAGGCTCCGGTGGTCCAGCCACGGCGCAGGGCGGTTTCGGGTTTGCGGCTCATTGCGCTGACTATGGCAGCTTCAAACAACGCCTCCAAGGGGTTTTCGGAACCCGCCGCCAATGCCATAAGGCACTGTGTCGATTCCCGGCAGAAAGGGCAGCAGATGAATAACGGCAACGGTCTGATCCTGTCCGCCCCCGCCTCGGGCAGCGGCAAGACAACCCTGACGCTGGGCATTTTACGCGCGCTGCGCAATCGCGGCATGGCGGTGCGGTCGGCGAAATCGGGGCCGGATTACATCGACCCGCGCTTTCACGCCGCCGCCAGCGGCCAGCCCTGCGTGAACCTTGATGCCTGGGCCATGGCTGCGGACAGGCTGCGCGCCCTCGCAGACGGCCCCGGCACGTTGCTGATCGAAGGCGCGATGGGCCTGTTTGACGGCGCGCCGCCGGCAGGCAAGGGCGCGACCGCCGATCTGGCGCGGCATCTGGGCCTGCCGGTGGTTCTGATCATCGACACAGCCAAGCAATCACAATCCGTGGCCGCCGTGGTAGAAGGCTTTGCCAAGCACCGGGACGATGTGCGGGTATGCGGCGTGATCCTGAACAACACGGGCTCGGACCGGCATGAAAAAATGCTGCGCGATGCGCTTGCGCCGGTTGGTCTGCCGGTTCTGGGGGCGGTGCGCCGGCAGGCGGGGCTTGACCATCCGTCGCGGCATCTGGGGCTGGTTCAGGCCGAGGAACGCCCGGACCTTGAGGAGTTTCTGAACCGGGTCGCCGGGGTTGTGGCGGACTGTGTCGATCTGGATAGCTTGCTGGCCCTGGCCGCGCCCCTGCCCCACGCCCGCCCCGCACCGCTGTTGCCGCCACCGGCCCAGCGGATTTCCATCGCCCGCGACGCGGCCTTTGCTTTTGCCTATCCGCATCTTCTGGCCGACTGGCAGCGGGCCGGGGCGACGATTTCGCTGTTTTCACCGCTTGCGGATCAGGCGCCGCCGCCCGGCGATCTGGTGTTTCTGCCCGGAGGCTATCCCGAGCTTTATGCCGGAAGGCTGGCCGCCAACCTTGGGTTTCTGGACGGCCTGCGCAAGGCGGCGGCCCTGGGCCGGGTCTATGGCGAATGCGGCGGCTATATGGTTCTGGGCGAAGCGCTGGTCGATGCCGATGGCACAGGCCACCGGATGGCCGGATTGTTGCGGCTGGAAACAAGTTTTGCCAGACGGCGGCTGCATCTGGGCTACCGGCATTTGACCGGCCTTGGCGATCTCTGGCGCGGCGGGTTTGCCGGGCATGAGTTTCACTATGCGACAACTTTGCGCGCAGAGGGCGACGCCCTGTTCACCGCCGCCAATGCCGAGGGCGAAGCCCTGCCGGATATGGGCCTGCGGCTGGGCATGGTCAGCGGCTCTTTCGCGCATCTGATTGACCGCGCCGATTAGGGCTTGGCTTGGCCTGCACGGCCCGATAACCCTTGCCGCATGAGCACATATCCCGTTTCTGATTCACGCGCCAAGCGCAACGTCGCCGTTCTGGTCATCGCACAGGCGATTCTGGGCGCGCAAATGCCGATGATCTTTGTTCTCGGCGGTCTGGCGGGCCAAAATCTGGCCTCTAACCCCTGCTTTGCCACCTTGCCGATCTCGCTGATCGTGTTCGGGTCGATGACCACGGCCCCCTGGATGTCGCAGGTGATGCAGAACTGGGGCCGCAGGGCCGGGTTTTACATCGGCTGCACCGGCGGGGCGATCGGGGCTGCGATTTCCGCTTATGCGCTCAGCCAGAATTCCTTTGGTCTGTTCCTGGTAGGGTCGTTTCTGACCGGGATTTATATGTCGGCCCAGGGATTTTACCGGTTTGCGGCGGTGGATACGGCCAGTGCCGGGTTTCGCCCCAAGGCGATGTCCTATGTGATGGCCGGCGGGCTGATTTCGGCGGTGCTGGGGCCGCAATTGGCGACTTATACGGACGGGCTGGCCTGGCTGTCGGCGATTCCGATCATGGGCACCTATATGACCGTAGTGGCGCTGAACCTGTTCGGGTTCGTGCTGTTTATCTTTCTGGATATTCCGACGCCGGAAAAACCCCAGCCCGGTTCAGCCAAGGGCCGGACCCGGCTTGAGATGCTGAAAACGCCGCGCATTCTGGTGGCCGTGATTTCCGCGATGGTGTCTTATTCGCTGATGAATCTGGTGATGACCTCGACGCCGCTGGCGGTGGTCGGTTGCGGCTATGACAAGGCGACCATGGGCCATGTGGTGACCGGGCATGTTCTGGCGATGTTCGTGCCATCGTTTTTCACCGGCCACATCATCGCAAGGTTCGGGGTGGAAAAAGTGGTGGCCATGGGTCTGGCCATTCTGGCAGCGGCGGGTCTGGTCGGGCTGGCCGGGGTCGATCTGATGAATTTTTATGTGGCCCTGATCTTGCTGGGGGTCGGCTGGAACTTTGGCTTTATCGGCGCATCGACCATGCTGGCCGGCGCCCACAGCCCGGAAGAGCGCGGCCGAATTCAGGGCATCAACGATATGATCGTTTTTGGCTGTGTCACCGTGGCATCAGTGTCGTCGGGGCTTTTGATGAATTGTTCCGGCAGCACGGTCGTGCATGGCTGGACCTCGGTCAACCTGGCGATGATCCCGTTTCTGGCGCTGGCCGGATCAGCGCTGATCTGGCTGATGATGCGCCCGAAAGACGCCTGAGCGACCGGTTCAGGCAGGCCTGCCCGGCGTTTCCACGCGCGGGCGGTGGCCGGAAGGGGCTGTCTGCCCCCTCCGGACCTCCCCCGAGGATATTTTCGGCCAAAAGAAGCCCTACCAGCCACCGGTGACGGTTTTGGCAATCATCAGCGAGCGGCGGTAAAATTCCGACGGGTTCAGGCGGCCCAGAATTGCAGCGGCCGGATCGGATGCGACGATTTTCAGGGTCCATGGGGTCAGCCAAGCGGTTCTGAGCGCCGGAATGATCCTTTGCGGCATCGGGTGGCCTTTTGCGCCGCGCCAGTGGTTCAGGCCCCGGGCGGCAAGGTGT
>JAURMY010000108.1 GCA_030830465.1 Alphaproteobacteria bacterium | reverse complement strand
CTGCGGGACGCGGGCAAGGCGATCCTGCTGGTCAGCGTGGAACTGGACGAAATCTTGTCCCTGACCGACCGCGTGGCCGTGATGTTTGACGGCAGTATCGCCGGTGAACGGATCACCGCTGAGACCAATGAAAAAGAGCTGGGCCTGCTGATGGCCGGCATGACCGGAGGGGCCGCGTGATGGGCAAGCTGCCAAGATGGGCCGACTATGGACTGATCCCGTTTCTGAACGTGCTGCTGGCCTTTTTCGTGTCGGGTCTGGTGGTGCTGTTCATCGGGGAAGACCCGATCAAGGCCATGATGATCATGCTCAAAGGCTCGCTCGGCAGTCCGCGCGCCATAGGGTACACGCTCTATTACGCCACCAACTTCATGTTCACCGGTCTGGCCGTTGCGGTGGCGTTTCACGCCCGCCTGTTCAACATCGGCGGTGAAGGTCAGGCCGGTGTGGCCGGACTGGGTGTGGCCTTTGCCTGTATGTATGTGGACTGGCCGCATTGGACACTGGCCCTGCCCGCCGCGATCATCATGGGCGGTCTGTTTGCCGGCATCTGGGCCGCAGTGCCCGCCTATTTGCAGGTCAAGCGCGGCAGCCATATCGTCATTACGACGATCATGTTCAACTATATTGCCTCGGCCCTGCTGGTTTACATGCTGGTCAACGTGATCAAGGATCCGGGCTCGATGGCGCCGCAAACCCGCGCCTTTGTGCCCGGCGCTGAACTGCCGACCGGCAAGGAAATGCTGGGCTGGTTCGGCATTGATTTTCCGCGGTCGCCGGTCAACGTCAGCCTGATTCTGGCGATACTGGCCTGTGTCGGGGTCTGGTTCCTGATCTGGAAATCGCGGCTGGGTTATGAAATCCGCGCGCTTGGCCACAGCGAAAGTGCGGCCGCCTATGCCGGTATTTCCGCCTTCAAGATCACCATGATTGCCATGACGATTTCCGGTGCGCTGGCAGGGATGATGGCGCTGAACACGGTGATGGGCGAAGGCAAACGCCTTGTTCTGGACCCTGTTGAGGGGGCCGGGTTTATCGGCATCGCTGTCGCCCTGATCGGGCGCAATCACCCCATCGGCGTGTTTCTGGCCGCGATCCTGTTCGGCATGCTTTATCAGGGCGGTTTCGACCTGAGCTTTGACATGCCGACCGTCAGCCGCGAGATGATATTGGTCATCCAGGCCCTGGTGATCCTGTTCACCGGCGCGCTTGAAAACCTTGTGCGCGTACCGGTCACGCGGATATTCCTGCGCTTTGCGAAAGGCGGTGTGTGATGGATTTCAACACGGTCATCCAGTTGTTCGATTCAACCTTGCGGCTGTCGACACCTTTGCTGCTGGCCTGTCTGGCGGGCCTGTTTTCCGAACGCGCCGGGGTGTTTGATATCGGGCTTGAGGGCAAAATGCTGGTCGCGGCGTTTTTCGCCGGGGCCGTCGCGGCGGTCAGCGGTTCGGCCTGGGTCGGGCTTGCAGCGGCCATCGGGGCCTCGACCATGCTGGCGATGCTGCATGGCTTTGCGTCAATCTCTTTGCGGGGCAATCAGTTGATTTCCGGCGTTGCCATCAACTTTATCGCCGCAGGCGGCACCGCTTTGATCGGGTTGAACTGGTTCCGTCAGGGCACCCAAACACCGCAACTGAACGGCGATGCCCGGTTCAGTGAAATCATCCTGCCCTTTGCCGACAGCCTGCGCGACATCCCCTATCTGGGGCCGGTCTATGCAGAGCTTTTGTCCGGTCACTGGATCATCACCTATGTGGCGTTTCTGGCGGTGCCCCTGTCGTGGTGGGTGCTGTTTCACACCCGGTTCGGCCTGCGTCTGCGCGCCGTCGGTGAAAACCCCGAGGCGGTGGACACGGCGGGTATCTCGGTGATCTGGCTGCGTTATCGCGCCCTGATCATCACCGGCATCCTGTGCGGTATTGCCGGGGCCTATCTGTCCACCAGTATGAACGCCGGCTTTGTGAAGAACATGACTGCCGGCAAAGGGTTTATCGCGCTGGCGGCATTGATTTTCGCCAAGTGGAAGCCCTGGTCTGCGATGTGGGCCTGCCTGCTGTTCGGTCTGCTGGAGGCGATTTCGATCCGCTTTCCCAATCTGGAACTGCCGGGCATCGGGTCGATCCCGGTTCAGTTCATGCAAGCGCTGCCCTATATCCTGACCGTGGTCATTCTGGCCGGTTTCGTCGGCAAGGCGGTGCCCCCCAAAGCGGGTGGAGAGCCCTATGTCAAGGAGCGTTGACGAGCTTGTGGCCCTGATCCGCGCCCGCGCCGGGCGCGATCCGGTTGAGCTTGGCCTGATCCTGGGGTCGGGTCTTGGCCATCTGGCCGAAGCGGTGGACGGGGTTGCGATTGATTACGGCGACCTGCCCGGCTTTCCCCACGCGGGCGTTTCCGGGCATAACCCGAAACTGGTGATCGGCTAACTGAAAGGCGTGCAAGTGGCCGTGTTTGGCGGGCGCGCGCATTACTATGAAAACGGCCGCAGCGATGCCATGCGCCTGCCGCTTGAAGTGCTGCAAGGGCTGGGCGCCGGATCACTGATCGTGACCAATGCGGCGGGATCCATGCGTGCGGATATCGCGCCCGGCGATCTGATGCTGCTGTCGGATCACATCAACTTTTCCGGTCTGAACCCTTTGATCGGCGAGGCCTCGGACGCCCGGTTTGTCCCTATGACAACGGCGCATGACCCCGACATGCGCAGCGCCCTAAGGGCCGCCGCCCAGGCCGAGGACTTGCCTTTGGCCGAGGGCGTCTATGCCTGGTATTCCGGCCCCAGCTTTGAAACCCCCGCTGAAATCCGTGCCATCCGCATCCTGGGCGGCGACGCGGTTGGCATGTCAACAGTGCCCGAGGTGATCCTGGCGCGGTTCCTGGGCCTGCGCGTGGCGGCGATCAGCACGATCACCAATATGGCCGCCGGATTGAGCAGCGAAAACATCAGCCACGAACACACCAAGGCGATGGCCCCACTGGGGGCGGCCAAACTTGAACGCATCCTGCGCCGCTATTTGCGCGGACTGTGAACCGCCCGGGGCATTTGTCGCATGGAATAACCCTAAACATTCCCGACTTGCAGGTTTAAGGGAAGGGTATCCTTTTCAGGGAATCACCCGATGCAGTTCTATCTTCCCATCGCCGAGGTGTCGGTAAACCTGTTTCTTATCCTTGGACTTGGCACCTCGGTCGGCATTTTGTCGGGCATGTTCGGTGTCGGCGGCGGCTTCATTCTGACGCCGCTGCTGTTCATGGTCGGCATTCCCTCAACCATCGCGGTCGGCACGCAGGGCATCCTGATTGTGGCCTCGTCCTTTTCCGGGCTTCTGGCACATCTCAAGCGCAAGTCTGTGGATTTTGCCATGGGCGGCGTCCTGCTGGGGGGCGGGCTTGTCGGGTCAACCATCGGCGTGCAGGTGTTCAAGCTGTTGAAGTCGCTGGGGCAGGTCGATCTGCTGATCAACCTGTGTTACGTGTTTTTGCTGGGGATCGTCGGCAGTCTGATGCTGAAAGAATCCATCAGCGCTTATCGGCGCCGCAAGACCAATTCATATGTTCCGGTGAAACGCAAAAAGCACAGCTGGATCCAAGGCCTGCCTTTCCGGTTCCGTTTTCGGGCATCGCAAATGTATGTCAGCGCGATCCCGCCGCTGGCGATCGGAATTTTCGTCGGCATCCTGTCTGCGATCATGGGGGTCGGCGGCGGTTTTCTGATGCTGCCCGCGATGATCTATATTCTGGGCATGCCCACCAAGGTTGTGATCGGCACCTCCTTGTTCCAGATCACCCTGATGTCGGCCTATACAACGATGATGCAGGCCGGGCAGAATTATTCGGTCGATTTCGCGTTGGGCTTTATTCTGCTGATCGGCGGGGTGGTTGGCGCGCAGATCGGCACCCGGATCGGGGCCAAGCTGAACGCCGACACATTGCGCATTCTGCTGGCCCTGATGGTGGTAGGAATCAGTCTGAAACTGGCCGTTGGGCTGGTTGTTCAACCGACGGAATTGTTCTCTTTATACAAGGTTTAGCGCCGTTTTACCCGGGCCGCGCCGCCGTGGGATGTGTTTAATAGGAAACAGGCGCAATTTTGCTCCGATTTGTCGCAGCAAACAGTCTGAACAAACACATTCAAACAATGTAATGCAGGATCATTCCACCTATGGGATGACACCATGCAAATCTACCTTCCTATCGCCGAAGTTTCGGTAAACGCGTTTCTGTTGCTCGGCCTTGGCGGGATCGTTGGGGTCTTGTCCGGCATGTTCGGTGTGGGCGGCGGGTTTTTGATGACGCCTTTGCTGTTTTTCATCGGAATCCCTCCGGCTGTCGCGGTCGCGACAGAAGCAAACCAGATCGTGGCCTCGTCTTTTTCCGGCGTTCTGGCGCATTTGAAGCGAAAGACCGTGGACCTGAAGATGGGAACAGTCCTGTTCATCGGCGGCCTTGTGGGCGCCGCGGTCGGGGTGGAAGTCTTCAAATATCTGAAGTCCATCGGCCAGGTCGAACTGCTGGTGACGCTGTGTTATGTGGTTTTTCTGGGTATCATCGGCAGCCTGATGTTCGCTGAAAGCCTGCGCGCGATTCGCCGGTCCGGCAAACCCAACGCCAAACCGGCACCGCGCCGCCAGCACAATTGGGTGCACGGCCTGCCGTTCAAAATGAAATTCCGCGCATCAGGCCTTTATATCAGCGTGATTCCCCCCCTGATGGTCGGGGCCCTTGTGGGCGTGCTTGCCGCGATCATGGGCGTGGGCGGCGGATTTATCATGGTGCCGGCGATGATCTATTTGCTGGGCATGCCGACCAAGGTTGTGATCGGGACTTCGTTGTTTCAGATCATCTTTGTCACCGGGTTCACGACCTTGATGCACGCGACCACGAACTATACCGTCGATATGGCGCTGGCGGTTCTGTTGCTGATCGGCGGCGTTGTCGGCGCACAGATCGGCACACGGATCGGGGTCAAGATGAAGGCCGAACAACTGCGAATTCTGCTGGCGCTGCTTGTGCTGGCGGTTTGCGGCAAGCTGGCGCTTGATCTGTTGCTGGAACCGGCCGAACTGTTTTCACTGGGCAAGGGAGGCCACTGATGTTTCGCATCCTTTTGACCCTGTTGATCCTCGCCGCGCCTGCCATGGCGCAGGAAAAGGTTGTGGCCGGTCTCAGCCAGAACCGGGTTGCGATCACCGCGAATTTTGACGGCACCGGCATTCTGATCTTCGGTGCGGTCAAACGGGAATCGCCGCCGCCGGAAGGTGGCCCGCTTCAGGTTGTGATTGCGGTTGCAGGACCGTCAAAGGCCGTTACGGTCCGGCGCAAAGAACGCATTCTGGGCATTTGGGTGAACCACGATGCCATCGAGGTTGACGCCGCCCCCAGCTTTTATGCGGTGGCCTCTACCGCACCGCTGGACACGGTGCTGAGCCAGACCGAAGACCTGCGCTACAAGGTCTCGATCAACAACATGATCCGCAATGTCGGCGAGGCCGGAAAAGCCTCGGAAAAGGCCGAAGTCTTTACCGATGCGGTGATCCGTATCCGGCACAATAACGGGCTTTATTCCCAAAGCGGCGGCATCGTCGAACTGGCGGATGAAACATTGTTCAACACCCAGATCGCCCTGCCGTCAAATCTGGTCGAGGGGGATTATCTGGCGCGGATATTTTTGACCCGCGACCAGAAAGTCGTGGATGAATACGAAACCACCATCACGGTCCGAAAGGTCGGGCTGGAACGGTGGATCTACAATCTGGCCCATGAACGGCCGTTGATCTACGGCATCCTGTCGCTGACCATCGCTATTCTGGCCGGTTGGCTGGCCTCTGCGGTGTTTAGGATCTTGCGCCTGAACTGACCGCCGCGAAAAAGGGCGACGCCTTAGCCGCGACCGACAAAGGCCATCTGCG
>JAURMY010000107.1 GCA_030830465.1 Alphaproteobacteria bacterium | reverse complement strand
CGGGGATTGCGGGTCGTCCGGGTTCCACAATCCCCCGAAATCGGCGTTGCGTTCAAACAGAACATAATCAATGCCAAGCGCGTCCAGAACCCGCGCCTGTGTCAGCCCCGCCGGCCCACCGCCAACAATCGCCGCGCGATCCGACATCACCAGTGCCCGGTATTGACCATGCTGGCCCAGGGTTCGGCACTTGGCAGCGGGTCGCCGATTTGCAGCAGTTCGACCGACACATTGTCAGGCGAACGCACAAAGGCCATGCGCCCGTCGCGCGGCGGGCGGTTGATCAGAACGCCATTGGCCTGCAAATGGGCGCACATGTCATAAATATTCTCGACCCCATAGGCCAGATGCCCGAAATGCCGGCTGTCCGAGGGCAGTCCGTCATCGCCATCCCAGTTATAGGTCAGCTCGACATGGGCGTCTTCCTGCCCCGGCGGGGTCATGAACACCAAAGTAAACCGCCCCTGTTCGCTTTCATATCGGCGGGTTTCTTCCAGTCCCAGCAATTTGTAAAACGCGATCGAGTCGTCCAGGTCTTTGACCCGGACCATGGTGTGCAGATATTTGATCTTCATCTCAGGCTTCCTTTGGTGGCTTGGCGGTAACTTTCCAGATCAACGGGGCGCACGCAATGGCATAAAGCCGTCGGGCCGGGTGAAATAGGATGCGCGCCCTCTTGCAAAACGGCGGCGCGAGCCCATGATAGGAACATTGCGCCTGAAGGAGCCATATCATGCAGCCGACCTATTACATTCCCCATGGCGGCGGGCCGTGTTTCTTCATGGATTGGAACCCGCCCCATGCCTGGGACAAGATGCGCGAATTTCTGGCCGGGTTCATCGACTCGGGACCGGAAAAACCCAAGGCGATCCTGCTGCTGACCGCCCATTGGGAGGAACCGGAAATTACCGTTTCGGTGGCCAATGCCCCGGAATTGCTGTTTGATTACTACGGCTTTCCGCCGCACACCTATCAACTGACATGGCCCGCCCCCGGTGCCCCTGATTTGGCGCGCCGGGTGATCGGCCTGTTGCGCGACGCGGGGATTGCGGTGGCCGAGGATAGGGAACGCGGCTATGACCACGGTGTGTTCATTCCAATGAAAGTGGCGCGCCCCGAGGCTGATATTCCGGTGGCCATGATGTCCCTGCGCCATGATCTGGACCCTGCGCACCACATCAAGGCCGGTCAGGCGCTGGCCGCCTTGCGCGATGAGGGCGTTCTGATCATCGGCTCGGGGATGAGCTATCACAACATGGCCGGGTTCCGGTCGGCAACGGCGCAAAACGCAGCGGATTCCCAGAAATTCGATGACTGGCTGACAGATGTGGTCCAGGGCGACCCCAGCCTGCGCAACACGGCCCTGACCCGGTGGGACGAAGCCCCCGGTGGCCGCGCCTCGCATCCGCGCGAAGAACATCTGGCGCCGGTCTTTCTGGTGGCGGGTGCAGCCGGGGCGGATCGGGGCAGGCGGGTCTATCACGAACGGATGAACGGCTTGGCGATTTCCGCGTTCCGGTTTGGCTGAAACAGCCGCAAACTGGTCGCAATAGGGGGTTGCATCGCGCCTCGCGCCCTTTACGCTCCGCCCGAAAAGGGAGGGGCCTATGAAAGTCACCGTAACGCTTGATGAGATTGAAACCCAAACAGCGGCGGCACTGACCGCCCACGGGGCCAGCGGCTGGATCGCCGCCGAAGTGGCCAAGGCCGTGCGCAAGGCCGAGGCGACGGGCAATATCATCTGCGGGCTTTACTATCTGGAAAGCTATTGCCAGCAACTGACCAGCGGCCGCGTCAAGGGCGATGTGCAACCGGTTGTGACCCAGATCAAAGCCGCCGCGGTTGAGGTGGATGCCCGTTTGGGCTTTGCCCAGCCGGCCTTTGCACGCGGCCTGCCCACGGCGGTTTCGGCGGCGCGCGCAGCGGGCACCTGTGCCTTTGCGGTGCGCCACAGCCACACCTGCACCTCGCTTGGCTATTTCACCGAACAGATCGCCGAGGCCGGTCTGATCGGCATTGGGTTCACCAATGCCAGCGCCGTGGTGTCGCCTCCGGGCGGCAACAAGGCGGTGCTGGGCACCAATCCGATGGCCATGGCGGTGCCGGCACAGGCCGGTGGCATCGCCTTTCAGTTTGACCAATCCACCAGCGCCGTGGCCCTGGGCAAGATCACCATGGCCGCCGCCGCCGATCAGCCGATCCCGCTGGGCTGGGCCGTGGATGAAAGCGGCCAGCCGACCACCGACGCCAAAGCCGCGCTTAAGGGATCCTTGGTGTCGGTCGGCGGATACAAGGGCTGGGGCCTTGGCCTGATGGTGGAAATGCTGGCTGCCGGCATGACCGGCACCGTGAATTCGCTGGACGTGAAGGGGCTGAAACTGCCCGACGGGCCGCCCCATGATCTGGGTCAGTTCTATTTGTTGCTGGACCCCGAAGTATTCGCCGGGGCGGCATTCTTTGAACGGCTGGCGCGGGTGTCCGAGGCGGTCGATGCCCAACCCGGCGCGCGTTTGCCCGGTGCCAAACGGGTGTTGCCT
>JAURMY010000106.1 GCA_030830465.1 Alphaproteobacteria bacterium | reverse complement strand
CCGGACGGGGGGCGCACCAAGCGGCTTTATGGCATGTTGTCCGCCGTCATGCCGGTTTCCAAGGCCCCGGCCCTGCAATCAAGTCCGGAAATCTATCTGCCGTTCAAGGGCGCAAAGACACGCGGCATTTGCAGTTAAGGTGAAAACGTTGCATTTCATGCAATTTTAAGGCATAATCCGCGCGTCTTTACCCTTTGGAGAGACCGCGATGAAATTGTTGACCCTTTGTGCTGCATTGAGTTTGGCGCAGCCGGTTTTCGCAGCCGATGTCCTTTTGTCCGACGACGGCACCGTTCTGAAACTGGAAAACACCGAGGATGTCGCCGGTGAAAACCAGACCCCGGTCAAACCGAAACTGATTGAAAACATCGAAGAGTCAGACGCCTATTCCACCGACCCGTTCGGTCGGGCCTGCGATAAATCCAACGCCTACAAGCCGACATCCTAGACCGTATTGCGTTACACTTGCATCACCGAACGCTGTCTGAAATCAAATATTTCAACGCGTTAGGTGATGTAATTAATCTCAGGAAAAACGCAAATCGCGTTAGGGGATTGCACAATGCGTCAAGGTCCATGGCCGGGCGCGCCCGGCCGCCACCGTCAGTCGACGATTTCGATCACCGTGTTCTTCAGGCCCAACTGTTTGGCATAAGCAAACAAAACGGCGGCATTGTCCGGATGCAACCGCACACACCCGGCCGAGGCGGGACTGCCCAACCGGCTGATCTGATCGGTGCCATGCACGGCGTAATTGCCGTGAAAGAACACGGAATAGGGCATCGGCGCGTTATTATAGCGGCTGGATTTATGATAGCGTGACAGGAATTCCGCGGTAAACCGGCCGCGCGGCGTGGTCTTGCCGCGCCGGGCGGTTGAGACCGGCCATTGATACAAAACCACACCGTTTTCGATCAGGGTCAACTGCTGGTCGGAAATGTCGATATGGGCCACAACCTCTGAAGCGGCGGGGGCCGCCAGTCCGACGGATAACACAAGCGCTGCAAGCAGTCTGGACACGGAAACCTCCTGAAAAATCGAAACAAAATCCCTCGAATAATCAGAATTGTTAACGAAAAATTCAACTTTTTCAAGAATGGCGGATTTCCTTCGCCCGATCTTGGCGGCTGTGTCGCATTTAGACCATACGGGTTTCCAGCCAGTTGAGGAAATCTTCGGTGGTCTGGTCACGGTTGATTTCATTCAGGCTTTCGTGCCGGGTGTTGGGCAGCACAAGGCAGGTGACATCGGTCATTCGTGCCTTTTGCATCCGCCGCGCCAGCCGTTCCATCGCCCGGCCCTTGGCGGAACAGGGATCATCGCCGCCGCCCAACAGATGCACCGGCAAAGATTTCGGCAGGCGCGCCAGGTTCCGGTCATCCGCGCCGAAATAAATCGCCGCTGTCACGTCAAGCCACAGGCTGATGCTGGCATCAAAGCCGCACAGCGGATCGGCGATATAGGCGTCCACTTCCGCCTCATCCCGGGACAACCAGTCAAACCCGGTGCGGTTGGGTTTGAACGTCTTGTTCCAGGCATCAAATGTCAGCGCCGTTGCGATCCGGCTGGGCGTCTGACGGCCCCGCAGAATTGCCTCGGTTCCCAGAATGATTTTGGACAGGGCCGTCAGAACGCCGGTATCGACACCGGAATTCCAAAGCGCCAGCGCGTCGATCCGGTCAGGATGTTTCAGGGCGACATATAGGCTGAGGATCGACCCCATCGAATGGCCGAACATCACCACCTTGCCACCCGGATGCTGGCCGCGAATATGGTCGTTCACCGCCAGCGCATCCACTGTCAGCGCCTCAAATCCGTGGCGATCAGCAAGCACCCCCAGCGGTGCATCGGGGGCCCTGGTCGCGCCGTGGCCGCGCAGGTCCTGCACATAGGTGGCATATCCCGCCGTGGCCAGGGCCCGGGCAAAGCGGTGATACCGCGCGCCGTGTTCGGCCATACCGTGGTTGATCTGCACCACCCCGCGCAACTGTCCGTCCGGCTGCATCACGCGCAGCTTCAGGCTGGCCCCGGAGGGCGAGGCAAGCGTGGTTTCATCAAATGTCTGCGTCATGGGGCACCTGTCGCGGTTTCGCCCCAGCATGCCCTAGACGACGGTGCCGAACAAGGCCCCGATCCCGGCGGTCGCGGCCATGGCCAGGGCCCGCCAGAACGTTACCCTAAGGGCGGCGCGTCCCAACCCGGCCCCGCCTGCCCATGCCGAAAGGCCGCCAAGCACGGCAAGGCTGACCAGGGTGGCGACGATCACCAGCGGGATCGCCAGACCCGCCGGGGTGACCGCATAAGCCAACAAAGGCAGCGCCGCCCCCAGCGAAAACGTCGCCGCCGAGGCCAAAGCCGCCTGCACCGGGCGCGCGGTGACGATTTCGGAAATCCCCAACTCGTCGCGCGCATGGGCCCCCAGCGCGTCCCTGGCCATCAACTGTCCCGCCACCTCGCGCGCCAGATCGGCATGAACGCCGCGCATCACATAGATTTGCGCCAGTTCCTCAAGCTCGGCCTCGGGGCTGTCTCGCAGGGCAAGGGCCTCTTTCGCCAGATCGGCCTTTTCGGTATCGG
>JAURMY010000105.1 GCA_030830465.1 Alphaproteobacteria bacterium | reverse complement strand
GGCATCGGCGCGCGCGGCGTTCTGGAAGTGCGGTGCCACGAAGCGCCCTTTGTGTTGGAACATGGCCAGACGGTTGGACGGCTGGTCTATGAAAAAATGGCTGAGCGCCCCGAACTGCTGTATGGCAGCGACCTTGGGTCGAACTATCAGGGGCAGGGCCTGAAGCTCAGCAAGCATTTCCGCGCCTGACACCAACCTGTCACAGTCCCGCGCTAGATGTCGCCCCGCAAACAGGGGATCAGATTTGTTGACACAGACCGCGCGCGCTTTGATACTCCGGCCAGGTGACCGAGCGGCGCTGCCCGTCTCTGAATGTGAGGACCGGAAGTTCAACTTTGTCTGCGCGCCGGAATACCCGCATACCTGTTTGTTATCTGATCGTTAACCAGAAGGGATACCCATATGAAACCCGTTTACAAACGACTCGCCCCGGCGATGTTCGCGCTGGCAACCGCCGCCGCGATTCCCTCGGGCGCGGCCCTGGCCGACACTGTCAAGCTGACCATCTTTGGTGTCGGCGATATCTACAATTTTGCCGGCGACAAGAATCGCGGCGGTTTTGCCCGCCTGAACGCGGTCGCCAAAGCGGAAAAAGCGGCGAACCCGAATTTCATCTATGTGATGGACGGCGATATGCTGTCGCCTTCGATCCTGTCGGGATTTGACAAAGGCCAGAACACGATCGACCTGACCAACCTGATGCCCTTTGATCTGGCGGTTCCCGGCAACCACGAATTTGATTTCGGCCCTGCCAACTTTGCCGAGAAAATGGCCGCCTCAAAATATCCCTGGGGGGCTGTGAACATCACCAACGCCGATGGTTCGGCCGTCGCGGGTCTTGGTGGTGTGATGATGAAGGAAATCGCCGGTCTGAAGATCGCGCTGGTGCCGGTTGCACAGGACACAACGCCCGAAGTGTCCAGCCCCGGCGATCTGAAATTCCTGCCCACCGTTGACAGCGCGATAGCCGCCGCCAAAGCCGCCCGCGGCGATGGCGCGGATCTGGTGATCGGCGTGGTTCAAACGGATATGTCAAACGACCGCAAGCTGATCGCCAGCCACGCCTTTGACGTGATCCTGTCAGGCGACGACCACAGCTATGCCACCGCCTATGACGGCGTGACCGCCTATGTCGAAACCTCAATTGACGGGCGCTTTCTGTCGCCGGTCGATCTGATGGTTTCGGTCGAGGAAAAGGACGGCAAACGCAAGGTGAAATGGACCCCCGCCTTCCGCTTTATCGACACTGCCGATGTGACACCGGACCCGGAATCACAGGCCATGGTCGACGCCTTGCAAAAGAAACTGGATGACAGCCTGAACGTTGAGATCGGCGCCACCGAAGGTGCGCTGGACAGCCGCCGCAACGTGGTGCGCGGCGAAGAAAGCGCCATGGGCAATGTGATTGCCGATGCGATGCGCACAGCCACCAAGGCCGATATCGCCATCACCAACGGCGGTGGCATCCGGGCCGACCGGACCTATGACGCCGGAACGGTCCTGACCCGCCGTGACATCCTGACGGAACTGCCCTTCGGCAACGTGACCGTGGTGACGCAATTGCCCGGCTCGCAGGTTCTGGCAGCGCTTGAAAACGGTGTCAGCCAGGTCGAAAAAGGCGCCGGCCGCTTCCCGCAGGTGTCAGGCCTGACCATGGTTTATGACCCCTCAGCCGCCGCAGGTTCGCGCGTCAGTTCCGTGATGATCGGCGGTACAGCATTGGATCCGGACAAGGTCTATACCGTTGCCACCAACGACTACATGCTGGGCGGCGGTGACGGCTATTCCGCCCTTGGTGGCGGCAAGGTTCTGATCGACGCGGGCAACGCCAACCTGATGGCCAATGACGTGATCAACTATATCGCAGCGGCCGGCAAGGTGACCGCAAAGGTCGAAGGCCGCATCAAAACCAACTGATCAAATCCGCCACCGTCCCCAAATCGGGGCGGTGGCCCCGCACCGGTGAGGCATCCCTCAAAACATCTCGTTCTGGTCGCCGTCATCGCCGCCGTCATCATCGTCTTCCACCAGCGAAACGATTCCCGGCATTGCGCCGGGTGGCGGGCGGTTGTCCAAAAGGCCGGCGTCGCGCAGTTCCTTGATGCCGGGCAAATCCCGCGGGCTTTCAAGGCCGAAATGATCCAGAAACGTCTGGGTGCCGATGAAGGTGACGGGCCGGCCCGGTGTCATCCTGCGGCGGCCAAGCTTAATCCAGTCCAGTTCCAACAGCAGATCAATCGTGCCGCTGGACACGGACACGCCACGGATTTCCTCGATTTCGGCCCGCGTGACGGGCTGATGATAGGCAATGATCGCCAGGGTTTCGATTGCCGCGCGCGACAATTTGCGCGTTTCAACCCGTTCTTTTTGCATCAGAAACCCCAGATCAGGGGCGGTGCGGAACGCATAGGCGTCACCCAGCTTCATCACCTGAACGCCGCGCCCGTTGTAGCGCTTGCGCAGATGGGCCAGTGCCTCGGCCACGTCACAGCCATGCGGCATCCGGTCGGCCAGTTGCCGCTGGTTCATGGGTTCCGCCGAGGCGAACAGCATTGCTTCGACCATACGTTCCTGTTCGGCCATCGGTGGCGCCTCAAACAGGCTGTCGGATTTGGTATCCTCGTCAATATCCATACCGTTCACCCCTTCCGCCGCACCATGATCGGCGCGAAAATATCATCCTGCTTCAGCTCGATCTTCCCAAGTTTGGCCAACTCCAGCGAGGCCGCAAAGGTCGCCGCCGTGGCCGAACGCCGCCGCTTGGGGTCACTGGTCCAGCCATCGGGCAGAAACTGCACCAGATCGCCCCATTCCAGCGCCATGCCGATCAGGCCTTTCATCCGCTCCAACGCCTGTTCCATCGTGAAAATCGCCTCGCGCTTCAGGCTGAGCGGCTCAAAATCATCCCGCGTGCGGATACGGGCATAGGCCTGCATCAGGTCCAGAACCGTTGCCGAATAGCTCACCTTGCGGGTGTTTTGCAAATCCTCCGGGATGCCGCGGGCAAAGAAATCCCGGCCCAGCCGGTCGCGCGCCATCAGCCGCGCCGCAGACCGGCGCATCGCCTCCAGCCGCTCCAGTTGAAACGCCAGATGGGCCGCCAGTTCCTCGCCCGACGGGCCGTCGTCCGCAGGGTCCGGCGGCAGCAACAGCCGGGATTTCAGGAACGCCATCCAGGCCGCCATCACCAGATAATCCGCCGCCAATTCGATACGCAGGCTCTTGGCGGTTTCGATGAAGGCCAGATATTGCTCGGCCAGTTGCAGAACCGATATTTTGCGCAGATCCACCTTTTGCGTGCGTGACAGCGTCAGCAGCAGGTCAAGCGGGCCTTCGAACCCGTCCACATCGACAATCAGCGCCTCGGCTTTCAGCCGGGCTTCGATTTCATTGTCGGCACCGAAATCATCGGAATCAGGCGGGGTGTCTTGGCTCATCGCCGGGCAGCATAAGCATCTGAGCCAATGTCGCCAAGAGGGCCTTTCGGTCCATCGGTTCCGGGGTCTTGCGGCAGGCCAGCGCCCGGTCCGCCCGGTCCAGGGCTTTGCCGGTCAGTTGCCCGGCAGCCCCGGCGATGTCGACCATTTCGGGCATGATCCCGTGGCAATGCAGGATCACGTCACATCCGGCGGCAAGGGCCCGCCGGCTGCGGTCGGAAAAACTGCCGCTAAGGGCTTTCATCGACAGATCATCGGTCATCAGCAAACCGTCAAACCAGATTTCCGCGCGGATCAGCCCGATCACCGCAGGCGAAAGGGACGCGCAGCTTTCAGGATCAATCGCGTCATAAACCACATGGGCCGTCATGCCCATCGGCAGGTCATTCACCGCCTTGAAAGCCGCAAAATCAGCGGCCCGCAACTCGGCCAGCCCGGCATCGGTGCGCGGCAGTTCCAAATGGCTGTCCGCGACCGGCCGTCCGTGCCCCGGAATATGTTTCAAAACCGGCAGGACGCCCCCCGCCAGCAACCCATCCGCGACCTGCCGTGCCGTTGTGGCGACGGTCGCGGCATCATGGCCGTAACAGCGGTTCTTAATGATATCATGCACCTGCGGCACCGGCACGTCCGCCATCGGTGCACAGTTGGTATCAATGCCAAGGCTGCGCAATTCATCGGCAATCAGCCGCGACCGGATCCACATGGATTGCGGTCCGTTGACCGGCCCGACCCTGTCCATCTGCTCAAGCGGCGGCAACCAGTCAAGCCAGACCGGCGGGCGCAATCGCTGTACCCTTCCGCCTTCCTGATCAATCAGAATGACCGCATCGCGCCCGACGGTGCCCCGCAGGTCCGCTGTCAGGGCGCGGATCTGATCCAGTGTTTCCAGATTGCGGGCAAACAGGATAAAGCCCCAGGGATCGGCCTCGCGGAAAAACGATTTTTCGCTGGCGTTCAGGGCCGTGCCTTCGCACCCAAAGATCGTGGCTCCGGCCATATTAGCGCGCGGTGACGGGAATGCAGGGGGTTCCCCGCGCCAGCAGGGCCGAACACAAACGCCGGCTGTCGCCGATATCCTCAAAGCCCACCATCCGAAGCCGGAAGAAACTGCGCCCGCCGCTTTCGGCTTCCTGGATCAGGCGCTTGCGTGACCCGATCAGATCGCCGTGGCGTTCCATCACATGGTCCCATTCCCGGATCGCCGAAGCGCGGTCGTCAAAGGCCCCCAACTGGACCAGTCGGGCCCCTTGCGGCACCATCGAGGGATCAATATCCACCAGATCCGTGCCATCCTGCTCCGACTCTTTGCCGGCGCCAACATCGACAAGGGACATCGGCGCGGTTGAAGCGACAAGCACCCTAGCGCGCGGACGGGGCGAGCGTTTCACCCCCGGCAACAGCGCCAAACGACCGGCGTCCGGGTTTTTCATATCCTCGGCGATGAGATCGGCCACCG